>JABSRS010000057.1 GCA_013214885.1 Gammaproteobacteria bacterium | reverse complement strand
CGAAAACCCTACCCCTCAAAACGACTAATGGTAAGACTTCGATTATTGCGGATATTGCTCCAGATCATTTGGGGTTTCGGGAAATTAATGCCATGGCGCTGAATATGGCGATCTTTAATGGTAGCATTAAATTACGTGAAACCAATCAACAACAATTGCACAAAGACCGAGTCACCAATATCGCCATTATTGACAGCGAACAGGGCATTGCCATTGCCATTATGCTAAGCAATACTAATACAAGGATTTAACCCGATGAGATTAAGACTTTCTACTCTCGCGCTATTATTGTGGTCTACTGGCAGCAACGCCCAGCAATCGAACTATGTTACGCCAGTGTGTCCGCAGCTTGATGATCTAGCAATATATAATGACGGTCAATTTAATAAATTTGGGCCGTTAGTGCAGGGGAATGACAACTGGTTTTTTCGACAGTCTGAAATAGCACCTCAATTGGAACTGGACGAGCAGGCACTTGAGATGCTGTCACAAATAAGCTTGTTATTAAAAGAGCGTGGCACAACTCTTATCATGACGCCGATCCCACACCGTAGCCTGATCTACCCAGATAAAATACCAAAAGCTATCAATTTTGACTTTAAAAAATCCCGTCAACAATATGTAGATTACGTCAGGAAAATAAGGCAGCACAATATTCACGTGGTCGACTTTTTACCGATGGTTAATACCGATTTACCTAATTTATTCTATCAACGAGATAACCACTGGCTGCCTGAGGGTGAAAGGTTTGGTGCTAAAGTGATTAGTGATTATATTGTTAAACTACCTGTATACAGCCAGATAAAAAAACAGCAGTTTGAATCAAGTTCCAAGGGTATTTATGGTTTTGAGATGATCGAGCATTCTATCTTATCAAAACTATGCGATAGTGTTTATCCCAAGGAGTATCATAAAATATATCAAACAGTGGTTGTTGAATCAGAAAGTGAGGATTCGTTGTTTGGAGCAGAGCAAGCTCAGGATGTAGTACTGCTTGGCACCAGTTTTTCGACTAACCCTCGGGGGACCCGAAATTTTTCTGGTTTCCTCAGTGAAGCGCTAAGCTCGAACGTAGTAAACCACGCTATTTCAGGCGGTGGCCTCATTGCATCAATAAATCAGTACATAGCGTCTGATGATTTTAAACAAAAACCGCCTAAAATCATCATTTGGGAATTTCCGATCCGCAGTATCCGGACCAAGCATTTAGCCCAAGTATTACCGCTACTCAATAATGCCAGTTGTACCATGAACCCGTTGACTGAAACCTTAACGACGTTGAAAATTGGCACCAACTTAGTCGCTTACAATGGTGGTAAAAATTACCAACAACTAAAACAACATCAGGTTTTATATGAATTTAAATTTGATAATCCTAAGGTATCCGAGTTTGTAATCAATACCCGATATATCGAAAGACGGCAGTTCAAAGCCAAGGTTGGTCATCAGCGTAACCAAGACAGTAATGGACACTTTCTGTTTGACCAAGGTTACAATAATTCGATCAAAAACTTACACTTTTTAGCCTTAGAAATTAAGGTAGAAGATCCTAAATTGGTCGGCACTAAAGTCCTGACCAAGGTTTGCACTCAGGAGTCATCTTAGTGTTCAACAAGCGCAAGTTAGTGCTGGTTGGCTGCCTGTTAATAACGGGGTGCCAGCAATTGGCCCCTAGCTATTCGTACCCGATCCCAGTGAGTGATCGGGTATACTCCTGCGAGCAACTCCCTAGGCTGACGCCGTACACTGACACTCTATCATTTAATTCTAAATATGGACCAACGGATAATCAAGGTAATCGCGGGCGCGACCACATTAACCCCGATTGGGCGGCTAAATATAAACAACAAACTAGCGATATCAGAGCACTGGAACAATCGTTAGGCAAGCTTTCAATGAGCTACGCTAGTGGTCAGTTTTCGGCTGCTAGCGTTAGCACTTGTATGTTGGATACACTTGGACCTTGGGCTGAGCTTAATGCACTGACTTGCCAGGCTGATAATCACACTGGCAAGTCAGTACGCAAGTGGGCATTAGCAGCCATTTCTTCTAATTACATTGGATTAATCGGCTCATTCGATTCATCGGATCCGCGGGTAAAAAAAATTAAGCACTGGATAGACCAAATTACGCGCATCACGGTGCTTGAATGGAGCAATCGTGCTGATAAAAAAATCAATAATCATGACTATTGGGCTGCTTGGGCGGTAATGAACAGTGCCATCATTTTAGATAATCGTCAATATTACCGCTGGGCGTTGGATGTATATCGACATGCGATGTCGCAACTCAATGACAAGGGTTTGTTACCCAATGAATTGAAACGTAATTCATTGGCCCTTAACTATCACAATTATGCTCTGGTGCCCTTGGTCATGCTGGCTGACCTTGCTTATAGCAATGGTGATGATTTCATTTCGTCGCCCTCGGCACCGATAAATCAGTTGGTCAACAATGTCACTCTTGGACTTGTTAATCACGCTGATTTTAATAAAATCACCGACCACCCGCGGCTACCCGAACAAACAACCAAGCGGCTTCACACTAGTTATTCGCTCGCTTGGATCCCTGTTTATTTAAAGTATCACCAGAACACTCCACTGATAAAGCTCGAACAACAATATGCCCCCTTTAAATCGGCAAGGCTCGGCGGTAATGTTTCATTGCAAGCCGACAATAGGGCGAAAATTGAACACTGATCACAGCGCTCGCCAAAAAAATTGACTGAAATAACAAAGTAGTTTATCTTCATTTTTCCATGAAAAAGGCAAACTAGATGAAAGTCTAGGACGCAAAGCCATCGGTCTAACGAGTTGTGTAAAATCAACCCTATGATTGCGAGGCCGTCGAAAAAACTGTCATATCAGTATCCGCTCGCTGTAGCTAGTGGTGTTAGGACCGTTGCCTTTCTCGTTTATTATTTATACGAGGAAAAAAATGAAAAACTTCCCTGCTGTTTGTAAATACCTTGCCATCATATTAATCGCCTTAAATAGTTTTAGCTGGTCAAATTTCGCTGTCAGCGCAGAAATTGTTGCTGGGTTAACATTCGACTCACATACCGCGCGTCAACGCTGGAAGCATAATAATCAAAATCTTGATAATCGAAGCTTCAGCTGTCCAAACCTGATTGAGCCGATCATCATTTTTGAATCATCGAGTATTTATAAAGATACGCCGTGCCGTTGTATTATCGACCCGCAGAAAAAAGCGATCTATGATAACGAGATAGCAATATTGAGAAATTACAGTAAAACATTAGTTAAACTAGCTGATCTGTACAGTAAAACACCAAGAGAAAATCCCGAAATTGCGCAATGTGCTCAACGCCATATCACTCATTGGTCAGAGACGGGGGCAATGACTGGCGACCATTTAAGTCATGTTGGTTATCAAAAAGCGGGTGAAATTTTAGGGGTTGTTGCTCAAACCTTCAATAAAATTAAGCATGCCGAGGGTATTGAATTACCGACATCTGGCACTGCAACCTACGAGTGGATGCGCCAATTAAGTGACTCGGTATTATATTTTTACGATAATCTAGCTGGCCCCAACACTCGAAATAACAATCATAGATACTGGGACTCATTTTATCTGGGCAGTGCTGCCGTGGTCATGAATGATCATGATTTATTCAATTGGGCGCAGCAGGGACTGACGATCGGTTTAGAGCAGATCCAGGCTGATGGCACGCTGCCGCTTGAGATGGCGCGTGGCAGTAAAGCCTATCGGTATCACCTGTATGCAGTAGCACCGCTGGTGGGATTAAGCCAGTTAATGTTACGTAATCAGGGGAGTATGAGCCCTTCTTATTCTCCTTACCAATACAATCAGGGCGCGCTGGCTAATTTGATTGACTTACTCCTGAATGATGATACGACAATCTTTACCGACAAGAGCGCCTTTAATTGTAGCCGCAGTGCCTGGATGGAAATATATGCTCATAATGTCCAATATAACAATCAAGCTTTTTACAACCGACTAAAACAGCAACGCCAACAATGTAATTCTCGGCTGTATAGTACCAATTTAGGTGGTGATATCAGTTACTATTATGGTTTGAAACTCGATTAAGCTACTCGCTTGACTGGTGATATATTGTAAAAGTTAGTGCGCTGTTAGATCCTAGTTAGCCCTTGGCTTACTACAGCTAAGCCAAGAGCGTTTAAATATGAGCATCGATTATTTCCCCTGGCTTAAAAACCAAACATTGGTCTCTATATGTGAGTAAATATATCGACTGTTTGACCTAGCACAAGTTAGGCTAACTGAAACTTCTTTACAATCCTCGCCTTAAATTCCTCATTAATCAAATTACTGATAAGTGTTTTTGATGGGTAACGATTGATGCATGTATTTGCAAAGCTGCGGAAGTTTGATTCATGATTATAGAGCAGGAAATTTCAGAAATTACTATCGGTGCTTATGTGGTCGATATCGTGCAGCAGCGCGGGCAACATACTCTGGCTAATTCTGGTTGGGTAAACACTGAGTCAATCATTCAAAGCCTACTCCTTAAAGGCATTCAACGAGTTCGCATCGATACCAGTAAGCAACGACCCCCAGCATTATCGATTGACGAACCTCTTACCTTTAATCAACAAGTCACGAAAGGTAAAGTGATTTTTGAACAGTCAAAAGTCATTCTAAGAAAATTATTTGAAGATCTCAGGGCTGGAATTTTACTCGAGCTTGCACCAATCAAAGAAATCACTAATGAGTCTATTGATGTGATCTTTGAATATCCTGATGCGCTAGCCTTTGTCATTAATCTAAGAAAGAAAGATGATTACTTGTTGGAACATTCAGTTGCGGTTTCCATTCTAATTACTATCTTTGCCCGCTATTTACACCTTAATAAGGAAACGACAAAAGAGCTAGCTATTGGTGCTTTTCTCCATGATGTCGGCAAGCTTAAAATGCCCGACAGTATTCTAAATAAATCAGGCAAGTTAACAGCCTCAGAATACAACATTGTTAAAACTCATGTCTACGAATCAATCGATTCACTTTGTGAGACAACTGACATCGCTGATTTAAGTCTTGAAGTGGTCGCGTTACACCATGAAACGCTCAATGGGACTGGTTATCCAAAAGGGTTATCGGCTGTCAATATATCAATTTACGGTCGCATGATTGCGATTTGTGATATTTTTGATGCGCTAACGGCAAGTCGTTGTTACAAAGGCAGTTACCCGCACGTTAAGGCGTTTAGAATACTACGGGAGTTAGCACAAGATGGCCAGCTAGACGCACAATTGGTTGATTCATTCATCAAATGCATGGGGGTTTATCCTGTGGGTTCAATCGTTAAACTAAATTCCAACCGATTGGCGATAGTGACCAGTCGCAACCAACACCAATCGATAAAGCCAAATGTTAGGGTCTTCTACAATTTGGACAATAATAGCTTTGAAGTCGCTCAATGCATCGACTTATCGATATCTGGGCAACCCAAAATTGTTAGATCGGTTAAAGTTGATGATTATAATCTTAACATGCAACAAGTGGTCAAGTTTTTAGAGACTAGTTATTAAGTTCCAGCAACAAAGAGTAAGAGCTTACAGCCTCAAAAAATGTTGAATTAGTTGTTATGATTTTACCGACCAACCGTCTTTATTTAATATAGCAATTTTTTGATTGAGCTGGTCAGTGTCGATCTGACTAGACCAAAAATTGCGATTTTTAAATTCTATGACCTTTTGCATTATGCTGTCCTACTCCATTACTATTAATAAATTAATCCATAAAGCTACTACCGCAGCAAAGGCCAGCGCGAATGCGACCAAGCGGTGCATTACATGGTTATACGTGAGGTGAACGTATGAATGAGCCACTCGAGCAATCACAAAAAACCAAGCACAGGCTAGGGCGAAACTACTTTCGATCCCAAGGCTGATATATAAAGTACCTGCGACAAAAAACAGGATTGGCACTTCAAAAAGGTTATTAAAATTGCGGGTACTTTGGATGATCAATTCAGGCACATCTTGCCCCGACATCAGTTTGAAATACCGAGCCTTGACGCTGCCATCTTTGACGCTAGCGAAACGTCGGGTGACGGTTACGGCGCCAACGACAGCGATAAGTAACACCATGAAAAACATTGGATAAAACAAATTAAGCTCCACTGGTCAAAAAGTTACCATCAGAGTATTACAATTTATCGAAAACGCAAAGGGGTCAATTGAATTGTTATTAATTTTTGGTCAAAAAAATTCGATGTATGAGTAAAGTGTTGCCACTTGAACAGCAAGACGCTGTAAACCCGTCACTGCTACGGCGGACTCCGTAATACCACAGGTATTACGGTTCTGCCTTCGTTCGGAGCTCTGGCGCAGCATCTCGGCAATTGCTCCTGCATTGCTCTAATATCTTACATCCATGTAAGAACATGCTGCTCAAGCTTGCTTTATCAAATACCAACGCAGGTTTAATGCGTTGCTTGGTCATGGGGTAGGGATGAATTAACGTTTCCACTTCACCCAATGTGGTTGGTCGGCACTGGTTTGGTTAGCGCGCAATAACACTCGTGCATATACTAAATCGAATTCATCGTCTTCGTATAAACCAATTCTGACTTCAATATAATCTTGCTCAAGCTGCTCTTGGGTTAAGTCGTTAAACTCTTGCCAATCGTTAAAAGCACTAACAACTTCAGCTGCCGCTTGTGTTTCACACTGCTCGGCATAATATTCCAAGTCAGGCTGGTCAAGGTTTTCTACTAAATTTTCTTCGAAAATATCGAGTGCGATATTAACTAAAAGATCGGTGTTAATATCAGATGACTTAGCCATGGATAATCCTACTTATTTATTGGTAATGTGATGAGATGCCGCTGCAGAAAAAACCACATCGGTTGAGCTGTTAAGCGCCGTTTCTGCAGAATCTTGAATAACGCCAATGATAAACCCTATTGCAACAACTTGCATGGCTATTTCGTTATTAATCCCAAACAAACTACAGGCCAGAGGGATCAATAATAAAGATCCGCCAGCAACTCCCGATGCACCACAAGCTGAAATAGCCGATACGACGCTTAATAGGATGGCAGTGCCAAAATCAATTTCAATGTTAAGGGTGTGAGCTGTCGCGAGCGTTAACACGGTGATCGTGATTGCGGCACCAGCCATGTTAACCGTTGCGCCAAGTGGAATTGATACTGAATAGGTATCTTCGTGCAAATCTAGCTTTTTACATAGTGCCATATTCACTGGGATATTAGCCGCTGAACTACGGGTGAAAAATGCAGTAATGCCAGACTCACGCAAACAAGTAAACACTAACGGATACGGGTTTTTTCGAGTCACAGCAAAAACAATTAACGGATTGACTATCAGTGCAATAATTAACATTGAACCCACTAGGACCTTGACTAAATTGCTAAATTGACCCAAAGCATCAAAACCTGTGGTTGCAATAGTATTGGCCACTAGTCCTAAAATACCCAGCGGTGCAAATTTGATCACAATTTTTACCATCGCAGATATTGCATTGGCAACATCATGCACCATCACTTTAGTCGGTCCGCTAGCTTGCTTTAATGCAAAGCCTAGCCCTAAGCCCCAGACTAAAATACCAATGAAGTTACCCGTTGCGATGGCATTGATCGGATTGTCGACCATTTTGAACACCAAAGTGTTTAATACTTCACCAAGTCCTTGTGGTGGATTGGCTGTTGCACCCGCTAAATCAAGGATCAGAGTGGTTGGAAAAGCAAAGCTCATTAATACGGCGACCAAAGCGGCAGATAGCGTACCTAACAAATACAGACCAACAATAGGTTTCAAATTAGCATCACTATTGACTTTCTGATTGGCAATCGATGATGCGACTAAAACCAGCACCAAGATTGGAGCGACTGCTTTAAGGGCACTGACAAATAATTGACCTAAAATGGATAAGGATTTTGCACTCTCAGGTGCGACTACGGCAACTAAAGTACCTAAAAGGATAGCAAGTACAATTTGGCTCACTAAACCAATTGACTTAATTTTACTAAAAATAGAGCTAGTAGAGGATGTCATACAACGCCTTTATTGTGATTATTATGGTTGGTTTAACTGCGGTATTGCCGCATGGCAGGGGTTTTATCACTGAACAAGCTTAGTTGTCCAGTAGTTCTTAGCTTTTAGGATGTTTTTTGTTTTGGACATAGCATTAACTCTCGCTTTACTTCATCGGTCGCTAACATTAAAATTAGCTTATTTTAGTCAAACTTATCAATGAGAGCATAATGACAACATTAACGATTACTCGCCCAGACGATTGGCACCTGCATTTACGCGACGGTGAATTATTACCCGATACGGTTCGTGATACGGCAAGATATATGGGCCGAGCGATTATTATGCCAAATTTGATGCCGCCAATGACAGATACTAAGGTGCTATTGGAATATCGCGAACGCATTCTTGCTAACATTCCTGCGGGTTCGGTTTTCAAGCCACTAATGGCGTTGTATTTAACCAATAACACCAGCGCTGAAGAAATTCGCACAGCCCATCAAAGTGGTCATGTTTATGCGGCGAAACTATACCCTGCAGGCGCGACCACTAACTCTGATTCTGGTGTCACTGATGTTGCTAATATTTACAACGCACTTGAAGCGATGAGTGACGTTGGCATGCCGTTGTTGGTTCATGGCGAAGTAACCACCGATGACATCGATATTTTTGACCGTGAAGAAGTATTTATTGAGCAAGTGCTAAAGCCTTTAGTCAAGAAATTTCCAACTCTAAAGATTGTGATGGAACATATCACCACTAAACAAGCGGTCGATTTTGTCAGTTCATGCGCAGGCAATGTTGCAGCGACTATTACTGCTCATCATCTAATGTACAACCGCAATCACATGCTAGTTGGTGGGATTAAGCCGCACTTCTATTGCTTGCCTATATTAAAGCGCAATATTCACCAACATGCATTAGTCGCAGCGGCGACTAGCGGCAACACTAAGTTCTTCTTAGGAACTGACTCAGCTCCTCACGCTGTGGGTGCTAAAGAGTCGGCTTGTGGTTGTGCTGGTCTTTATACTGCTTTTGCTGCCATTGAGTTATATGCTGAAACCTTTGAGCAACAAAATGCGTTAGACAAACTTGAAGCCTTTGCCTCGCACAATGGACCCGACTTTTACAATTTATCACGTAACACTGACACCATCACGCTGGAACAACAGACGTGGACTGTTGATGCGAGCCTGCCGTTAGGGAGTAACCGCGTGGTGCCAATTAAAGCCAATGAGCAATTACGTTGGCAGGTAAAATAGCCACTTAACATTTAAACGGATCACTTCAGGTGACCCGTTTTTTTTGGCTATGTATGAGTAAACTGTTGCCACTTGAACAGCAAGTCGCCGCAAACCCATCGCTACTTCGGCGGACTTCCTAATGCCGCAGGCATCACGGTTCTGCCTGCGTTCGGGGCTCTGGCGCAGCATCCATGCTGCTCAAGCTTGCTTTATCAAATACCAACACTTTCAATGAATTATGTACCCCACAACAGCTAATTAGGATATAGCCTTTTTATTGACCCTGTTTTTACTGTATTTCTTCAATGATGAAAATAAATTACGTCCTAACAAAATCATCCCACTAACACTACGAAAGTTAATTATTTGGATTCCGTATAGGTTTCTTGATTGTTCCATCCAATCAGTTTTGTAGTTATCGCTCCCCGTTAAATAATCTATTTTTTCAACCTTATCAATTTCAATAACGTGTTCTAACATCTTGGCGGTTAATATTGTTCCGACCGAATATTGTCGATAACTGTTGATATAGGCGAGTTTATAAATAAATGCCGTACGATTTGCCACTAGCCAAAACTGAACGGCTACTGGGGTATCTTCAATATAAAGCACCCCTAGTCTGAGCCAGCCCTTGGTTGCACTTAGTGTTATCAGGCTGTTAATAAACTTAGGAAAGGGTTCATCGATTTTCCAACTATCACTGTAAATTCCATGATAGAACTTGATCACGTTGTTAATGTTTGCTTGATCAGTAACAATGTCAACTTTCCAGCTAGTGGTTTTTTCGAGTTTTTTCAATTTTCTATTAATCGTATTTCGAACCTTACTGGGTCTATTTTGCATATAATGCTCAAAAGAACTATTAATTTTGTGATAATAATTGGTGGTAAGCCAATAAGGAAAGGCTGGTAGTGCTAATGATTTTGCCACTTTAAATAATTCATCACGAAGCTCTGAATCTATCGGACCAATGTCCATAAAGTCCCAACTGTCTCGGCTTTTTTTTATCATTTTTAGAAATATCGTTAATGCTAATTGCTGGGTAATTTGGTGACGATTGACCGCTAGGTTGAAGATCGGAGCATAGTAATTGGTTAAACTAGATAACTTGAAATACGTTATCCCAAATAATTTTTGCGGTTGCAGCCATAACGGTAAGATCGCAATCGTGTTATTGTCATTATCGAGTAAACAATAAAACCTAACTTGCCCAGTCAAGTTGGCGACATGGCTACAAAATATCTGATACCAATCAAAGCCAGTAAAAACATTTTGTTGCTCAGCTTGTTTTAACAAGGCGACGGCATCATTCGGGAGTCCCAAAATGTTACTAAAGATCTTGATTTGATAAGGCTCAATTATCTGAAGAGATTGATCTTTCTTGCTCTTTATCCGCTGAAAAATCCGTCCGAGACCTTGCTTTAAGGCTTTTTTAAAGGGCTTTAAATCACTCATTTTTAGGTATGAAAAAGAAGGGTGATAATGTTGCTTATTAAACGGCAATGATTTTGAAAAGTGGCGAGCAAAAGCGGTGATATCCCGTTCGCTGTCATACCAAATTGTCGATTTAATTGCTGCCGATGGCTCAACAGCTTGGCCACTACAATGTCTATATTCGGTATTCAGAAGGTTACAGCCGTCATCTACACATAACCCAACCCAAAAATCAGTTCGGCCGACAGTAGGTTCGATCACCCAATAGCGCCCCAAGGTATCTCGCTTAAACTCCACTGACACTGGGCCTGACATTTTAAGACCCATAAAAAATTGTTCGGTCAGCGCGATAACGTCAAGATTATTTACCGTCACCGCAATGGTCGTTTGTCCCATGGCTTTTGGGTATGATTCCAATTTGTTACCAACAAAGCTCGATAGCACCACCCCTTTATCTAAATACAACGCGCCAAAAAACAAGTCGATATCGGTGCCACTGATCCAATGTTGAACCAAAATGGGTAAATCCCCCTGATACTGAGTAATCACTTGCTTAAGTTGTTCGGGACTGTCACATTTTAATGCTTTAAAGCTCGATTGAGGCTGCACCGGTTTAATGATCACTGGGAATTCAAATTTTGAACTCACTCGGGAGATATCGGTTAAATTATCGACAACCAATGACTGGGGGTAATTTAGTTTCTGGCGCTGACACCTTTTTTCAATATTACTTTTAAGCAATAAATCCAACACCACGTTAGCATCATCTTGCCAACTGACCACAAAATATTGAGCGAGCAGCTCCATGTGATGACCAATTAATTCGACATTATTATCGTTAGTTGGGAAAATAATGATCGAACGTTCTCGGGGGATGGTGTGACGAAAACTGAGTAAATCTTTGATTAAAGATTTAGTTTTAATGCTACTGACATAATGAACCTTTGCAGCGTTGGTTAGTACCCCAGGTAAATTTGGATTAGCTTCAAAAGCATGTACTTCGATCGAGCATTGGCTTAACGCTCTTGCCATGGCCAATCCATGACTGCATAAGCCAATAACGAGTGCGATCGGTGCCTTAGTATCATTATCCGTGTGCAATGCCAAATTCCTTTTTAACAGACCCTAAACAAAGTGCATGATAAAAGGATAGCAGATATTTTGGGATTTAATCTTTTTAGATAACGAGCATCAATAACTATAGAGTTGAATCATTGGCTTTTTTGGCTAATTTTTTCTCTTTACGACGACGGGCAAAAAAGTCACTGATTTTATTGGCGCATTGTTCGGCCATCAGTCCTGATTCGAGCTCAACTTGGTGATTTAATTTTGGATCAACCATAATATTAAACACCGAGCCACCAGCCCCTGTTTTTAAATCGTTCGCGCCATAAACCACGCGCTGCACTCGACTATGAACAATGGCTCCTGCGCACATCGCGCAAGGTTCTAAGGTCACATAGAGTGTTGCACCTAGAATACGATAGTTGCTAATGGTTTTACCGCCATCACGCAATGCCATGATTTCAGCATGAGCACAGGGATCGTTTTGGCTGATCACTAGGTTCCAGCCTTCGCCAATGACTTTATCGTCAAGCACCAATACCGCGCCAACAGGCACTTCACCATGTTGTTCGGCTTTATCGGCAAGCCTTAAGGCGTATTCCATCCAATAAAGGTCATTTTCAGTGGCGGATAAGGTGGTTAAATTTTTCATAAAATCCTAACATCGTCACTCATTTCCATTCATGGCACCGTGACATACCGTTCTTCCTGAACATAATAAAGCCTCTTCAGGTAAGCAAGTTAAAGACGCTCAACTCGCCGTAAATCCATCCATGGAGGCTTGAACTGGCATCCTGCCAGTAACAGTTGGCTTACTTTAACCTGCAGACCTACTTCTATAACCGCAGCCGAGTAATGCGCATAAGCAAGAAACAATAAAGCCTGCACTAGGCAGGCTTTTTCTTAAACTACTAAGTGATTATTCCCACTCGATAGTTGCTGGTGGCTTAGAACTGATATCATAAACAACTCTATTTACACCTTTAACTTTATTAATAATATCGTTAGATACTTTTTGTAAAAACTCATATGGTAAATTCACCCAATCTGCTGTCATGCCGTCTGTACTTTCGACGGCTCTAAGTGCTACACATTTCTCATAAGTACGCTCATCTCCCATAACACCTACACTATTTACCGGCAATAACATAGCACCAGCCTGCCATACCTTGTCGTACAAATTCCAAGAACGAAGATT
>JABSRS010000578.1 GCA_013214885.1 Gammaproteobacteria bacterium | reverse complement strand
AACTATCGTTGAGTTATTTGTGATCTTTATCTTAAGAACATTAGTAACGTTGCCGATAATTGCAGGCTTAGCCCATTTGATTTTCTAGTGGCTAAAACAAGGTAGGGAATAACTGTGGTTGCTGATATGGATATTATGAAGCTATATGCCTCAACTGTTTTTAAGGTTGAGGTAACATTTGAACAACCAAAAACCTTTGCCATTATTACTGCGCACAACCCTCTCGGGATGGTGTGCAGTAACCAAAATAATAACACCTATCATCAACAATTTTCACAGCAGTTAAAATCCGCAGGTTATCACCAATACGCCCAAACCATTTGGGGCTGCTCACCCGACTTAACTCATCAAGAAATTAGCTACGCGTTAGTTATTACTAAGCAACAAGCTTTGTTGCTGGCATCACATCTTAATCAAAATGCGATTTTCTGGGTCGACCATGATCAACTAACGATTATACCCGTTAAACTAGTTGGCGTGACAGAATTAGCGGTCGGCTGTTTTAAGCAGCGGATAGTTTCAGGTTGAAATAGTTGATTTTAATTAGTAATATTCGGACCGTTTTATTGTTCACAAATATTTTTCATCATATTGACTAGGGAAATCGCGATGACGATGAGGGCCAGTAATTTCGGTCAATCTAACAAGGGCAATAGCACCTTTACTAGGGTGAGTTTATCCTCGTTATATTTTCCAGCAGTGCTTGGTGCGCTAGGCATGCTAGTGTTCATTTTTATCTGGGCTTATATCGTTCAGGATCATGAAGTTAATATAGATAAGAACACTCGGGTCATGAGTGCTGAAAAACGAGTTAATGATGTTGCTAACCTGCTATCGTCCACCATGAACGTCAGACTTAACTTAACCAGTAGTTTACGAGCTTTCGTCATTACCCGTAAAGAATTTACTCCTGAGGAGTTTGATTCTTTTGCCTCAATGTTAAAACAAGATTTAAGCGCAGTCATGAGCCTGCAATTAGCTCCCAATGGTATTGTTACTTATCTTACTGATATTAATGGCAACCAAAAGGCTATTGGCCATGATCTACTTGCCGATCCACAGCGTCGCATCATAGCTAAAAAATCGATTCTCGAGCACAGTTACATTATTTCGGGTCCTGTTGACTTGGTTCAAGGTGGCAGAGCCGTCATTGCAAGACGGCCAATATATTTGCGAGATCCAATCACTAGTAAAGAAACTTTCTGGGGCTTTTCTACTGTCTTAATCGATATAGAGGCCTTACTGGGTGATACTTTGGTTGAAACATTACGGAAAGATTTCGAGGTCGCAATTCGTGGCAAAAATGGCTTAGGGGAAAAAGGAGAGTTATTTTGGGGGCAACAAGCAACCTTTGATTCGGCACTGGCATTCGCAACCGTTATCCTGCCTAATGCCAGTTGGCAAATAGCCATTGCGCAGCACGCTAAATATCAACCCAGTGGGTTGGTGTATTCCTGGTGGTACTGGCTTGTAACAATAATTATTGGGGTCACTAGTGCTATTATTACATATTCAATTATCGATCGCCCTCGCCAGCTCAATCGAAAAATTAGTACGGCGACAGCGACGCTAAGACAAGAAATCCGACATCGAGAAGACGCCGAAAATAAAGTACGTCATATGGCTTTGCATGATGTGTTGACCGACTTACCCAATCGTCGCCTCTTTGGCGAACTTGCTAAGCATGCGCTATTAGTGGCCAATCGGGGACGAGTACCTTTTGCGATGGTATTCATCGATATAGATGGCTTCAAAG
>JABSRS010000577.1 GCA_013214885.1 Gammaproteobacteria bacterium | reverse complement strand
TCAGTGACAGAAATAATTCAATTGGATAAAAGAGAGCGTTTGATCAGCATGCAAGATATCGGTAGTGAACTCGATAGTGTTCAACTACAAGCTTGGCAAGACCTGGTGAGAGTACTTACTCATGAAATAATGAACAGTATTACGCCAGTTGCCAGCTTAGCCCAAACAGCTGTTGAGCTCGTTGAAGATGCCAAGGTAAAACTTATAAAACATGCCGAAGTAGTGGAAGAACTTAAAGATGTAACTGAAGCAATATCAACAATCGCACGTCGAAGTGATAGCCTGATGAAGTTTGTTAGCGATTATCGTCGTTTAACTCGCTTGCCATCACCACAAAAGCAGCAAATAAACCTGAGTACTCTATTTCAAGAACAAAATATAACTTTTTTTGCAAAGGTTGAACCGTTTGAGCTTGGGGTAACTGCAGATCGCGATATGTTAGAGCAGTTGTTAATTAACCTGCTTAAAAATGCTATTCAGGCGCTAACTGAAAATGGCGCGAACACTGATAAAGCAACAGTAAGTCTTAGCGCTCATATTAATAATAGAGGTCGAGTCACAATTGAAGTCGCTGATAACGGTCTAGGCATACCACCAGATATCGCTCATAATATCTTTATGCCGTTTTTTACTACTAAGCTAGAGGGCTCTGGTGTGGGACTTGCCTTGGCTCGTCATATCATGGTCGCACATGACGGTACGATTAAAGTCGGAAACAATAAGAATGGCGGTGCTTTATTTTCGTTAGTCTTTTAACGTTTTGTAAGCGCTAATGACTTATTCTAAATGTTTTGTTTCTCCATCAGACTGAAGTGGGCAAGTAAGGTTGATCTCAAATTTGTACGTTTGTCCTGCAAAGGATCTATGGCTCATTTGGGCATAGTAAATTTGGTCACCGAAGTAGCGGTAGTTTTTTATTATGCATTAGAAAAAATACGGTGAACTTTATAAATTCAAATGCACTTAGAAATCAAATCTGTCTCACTAACTAATGCGCGTTAGCGAGATTGGAAATCCAAGCTCAGTGTCTTAAATTGGCCGAGAATAGCTCTCTAGTGATCCAGTTCGCCACGACTAATATATAACGATTTTAGTCGTTGGAATTATAAACAGAAAAACTTTCCTAAAGGATGTTAATATTTTATTTTTTATAATGAACTGGCTGTAAACTGGTAAGGGAGTATTTTCCATATCAGTACATTACAAAGCCCTAAACAATAACTATGATTTACTATTTTGAAAACTACCAGTTTGATAGCGAAAAGATTACGCTGTACAAAGATAATCAATTGTTTCCTATTCGAACCAATGAAGCAAACTTGCTCGCCTTGTTACTGAGTAACCCAGCAACAATTTTTAGCAAGCAAACAATTCTTGATCATGTCTGGTCAGACAAAGTCGTAGCCGAACAGGCTGTCTTTCAAAATATCAGTAGTTTACGTGCAATATTCGGTGAGAGGGCAATTAAAACATTCTCCAGAAAGGGTTATCAATGGCGGTTAGTGGAAAAAATGCCGCCGCCACTTAAAGTTGAAAAAAAACCATCATTTGAGTTTAATAAAAAAACATCTAAAAATATCAAAATGATCGCCATAACACTTGTTGCCACCGTGCTATTTATATCTGGCTTTGTAGTCAATCAATATCAAAAACATCTAGTTCAAAGTAACGCGCAGCAAAGACCGATCGTAATAATGCTACCCTTTTCGCTGGATGGCAATCAATCAGGAATCGACGAACTTAGTAGAAAACCAACCCAAACAGTCAGTCTAAAATTAGCGCAA
>JABSRS010000576.1 GCA_013214885.1 Gammaproteobacteria bacterium | reverse complement strand
CTAGGGTCGGTGCCATATATTGACTGGCAGGTAACGCCATCGCCAATCGTGAAGCGCTGGTAAATGCCGCTAATTTTTGCTGTGAAGGTTTGAAAATCAATGGATTATGATCAAGTGCTGATTGCTGTTCCTTGTCAGGCGTTTGCTCCATATCTTTACCTAATGCCGTAACCACTAATTCTAAAAATTTACTTAACGCCGCTTGAACGAGTAATCCTTGCTCATCCAAAGGCAGCTTTAAAAACCACACGTAGTGATTGTCATTTTCATTTTTGTTCCAGAACAACACAGCAATCATCGCATGCTGCTGCAAAGGATAAGGGTAAGGAGTCTTGGCATTTTCAAAATCAAAAAATAACTCGGTAGATATTTTTTGGACGCGACGGCCAATATCAAATACTCGATATTGAGTGCCAGCTTGTAACAGGAATTCGCTTAAGGTGTTCATATTAGTCACAGGTAACTACCAGATAAAAATTTTGGCTATTGTAGCAATCATTAAAGGTTATTGATATTGGCTAATCCGTTGAAAATAATTTTTGCTTTTTATGCTGTATATTTCGTAAAATGAATCAAATTTATTAATCTTGGAAACTGTCATGCCACAAGCACAGCAAGTTAGCGCAATTTTAGAACAAATCAATCAAGAAATGATCCAGCTAGATTTATGGCAAAGTACCATGCCATCCGAAGAAGCATTGGCAAGTGTTGAACCTTTTTGTTGTGACACTTTAAGCTTCCCTCAATGGTTAGAGTTCATATTCATTCCTAAAATGAATATGTTAATTGATTCTAAGTTACCTTTACCACAGCAATTAGTGATTTTACCCATGGCAGAGCAATCTCTGACCAATGGTAATTGTGCAAGCTTGATTTCGTTAATCGCTCAGCTTGATACCCTATTTATTGAACAAACTTAATGTTTGATCTCCCGCTTGAAATCTTATATCAAGACCAATATCTGGTGGCAATAAACAAGCCAGCAGGTTTATTGGTCCATAAAAGCTATTTGGCGCGTAAAGAAAAGTATTTTGCGATGCAAATATTGCGTGACCAAATAGGCCAGCATGTTTTTCCGATTCATCGGTTGGATCGACCGACGTCTGGGGTGCTTTTATTTGCTCTATCGAGCGAAGTGGCACGGTTATTAAATGATATATTCCGCACCAGAGCGGTTAAGAAGGGTTATCTGGCGATGGTGCGCGGCTATCTCGAAGGAGCTGATATCTTAGATTATCCACTCAAAGAGATCCTCGATAAAATCGCCGATAAAAAGGTCGCCCTCGATAAAGCCCCCCAAGACGCCGTGACCCACTGGGCTAATATTGCCACTGCTCAATATCCGCAACCGATTGGCAAGTACAGTGCTGGGCGTTTTAGTTTAATTGCTTTAGTCCCTCAAACGGGTCGCAAGCATCAACTGCGCCGACATTTAGCCCATTTACGTCATCCCATGATTGGCGATACCACCCAAGGTGATGGTGCGCAAAACCGCTATCAACGTGATCACTTTACTCACACCCGGTTGATGCTTCACGCTGCCCAACTACAGTTTACTCACCCAGTGACTAATGTCGAACTCGAAATAAGTGCACCACTTGATGACGCATTTAGGCAGGTGATTGAACAAGTAGGGTGGGTTGATGCAGAGTTGACTCCCATTGAATGGGTACAATCTAAACTCAATCAAGCTTAATTCAATCAAAAAAATGGCTATGTCCTAATTAGCTGTTGTGGGGTACATAATTCATTGAAAGTGTTGGTATTTGATAAAGAAAGCTTGAGCAG
>JABSRS010000575.1 GCA_013214885.1 Gammaproteobacteria bacterium | reverse complement strand
AATTGTGGTTTGCAAATAGCCCGCGGTTAAAAACAAACTAATGCTATCTGTTGCTTGGTAATCGGCTTCAAGCTCTAAACCGTAACCACGACCAGAGCCTGCATTATCAATAAAATCAACAAAGACTGGACTGGCATTGTCATCTTTATCAGTAATGGTCGATTTTAGTTGTGGATCTTGACGATAGTTATAAAAAGCGGCCATTTTAATCGTTAACGAATCATCAAGGCTGCGCCCTTTGACCCCATATTCAAGTGAATATAACGTTTCAGGCGCGAAACTACTATTAGCCAACAACTGCTGACGATAAACTTCAGATGCAAAGGTGTCAGGATTAGCGAGTGCTTGGGCATTAACGCCGCCCGCTTTGTCACTGCGTGTAAGAGCAAGATAAATCATCGCTTGTTTATTTAACTGATGATTTAGTGACAAATTAAAGCCATATAAGTTATCAGAAACAACTTGATCGGTTAATCGGGTATCAAAATATTCGATATCATATTGACCGACTCGAGCGCCTACGGTTAACACTGTTTGCTCTGACAGATCATATTCGATTTGACCATACACCGCGATATCACGATGCTCATTGACGCTTGATACATCATATTTCGCTTTGGTATGAACCCTAGCTAAGTCACTATCGCGTTGATTGAGATAAAGACCAGCAACCCATGACGCCTTTTGATTAAATAACGACTTTCCTTTCGAAAGTAATCGCAGATCGGCACTCGATTGCTGACGTTCTCTGTTATATATGTCTTTCCAGCTGTAGCCCCAACCAGGGATCCCAACGTATGACCAATCTTCATCGTAACTATAAATGAGATCACTTTGGAGCGAAGACAAAATTATTTCAACATTGGCAAAATCAAACCCTTGGTAACGGGTTGTTAAACCAAAAGCTTTGGTAAGCTGAGTGTCACGCCCTGGCTGATCCGATAGCGTGTCACGGTTAAGATCTAAACTAAAGCTGTCATAGCCGTTATCAACGTCGATGTAATGCATCACCGCGTCAAAGGATAAATCATCAGTCGCTTGCCAATTGAGCTTTAATTTAACGTTGCTCTCGTCAATATTATTGGTGTCTTTAACGTTTAAATGCTTGTTGGTAATATAACCATCAGTGACCTGGGAAACCGCCGATAACCTAACGTGAACATCATCACCAAATGAGGTACCAGTGGCAATGCCGTAACGGTGAGAATTGTAATCACCTACGCTTAACAATAATCGCGACTCTTGATCAGCTGCAGCAGCCACCGAGTCTATTTTAATTAAACCAGCTAGCGCATCATTACCAAATTGAGTGCCTTGTGGGCCACGGTAAAGCGCGTAAGAGTCGACATCAAATAACATTGACGCCCCGCCAAGACCTGAGTAATTGATGCCATCGATAATTAAACCAACTGATGGGTTCACCGGATCAACAAACTGGCTTCGCAGACCAATACCACGAATTTGAATGTAGTTACCACGAGATGCACCACTGGAAAAATTGACATTGGCCAGCGCGCCCAGCAAATTTTCACTGTGGGCGGCGCCGCGCTTTACGATTTCATCACTACCAATAACAGAAATACTGCCATCAACCGTCATTAAATTCTGTTGCCTAAAATTAGAAGTGACTTCAATCACTTCAATATCTTTCTTTTGATCGGCATACGATAAGCTTGGGTTTAGTGCTGCGATAACAGCAACAGTGACTAGGCTAACTACAGGTTTAAACATTAAATTTTCCATTTAAATTGGCGCACAACAAGCGCATTTAATTAATATAAAAAGGTCGATT
>JABSRS010000574.1 GCA_013214885.1 Gammaproteobacteria bacterium | reverse complement strand
AAATGCCTTTTCTCGCAACAATTTGTCGCGGAACATTCCGATAAACTCGAAAGCCTGAGTCAACGCGAGCAACAATTCATTAAGCAACAGCATATCGCAGAGCTAGGCGAAGTGACTCGCGGCTTAGCCCATGCACTGCGAAACCCAATTAACACCATTGGCTTATCCCTCGAGCAAATGGCGCTACCACAAACCACAGCGCAGCAACGTCAGAAATTAGCTGTGGCGGCTCGCACTAAAATTAATGTCATTGACCACACGATTAAATCGTTATTGACCTTAGCAACCAACGAAAACCTGACTTCACAGCCCGTTAATATCAACGCCATTATTTTAGATGTGATGCTTGAACTGAGCATGACCAGCGGCCACAATATTCAATTTACTGAGCCACCAGCCCTGATGATTGACGGGATAGAAAGCGAGCTAAGAGCGATTATTCATACCATAGTGGTTAATGCCACCGAAGCTAACGCCGATCAGCTGCCGATCATCATTGCGGTTATAGAGCAGGCAACAAACATAGTTATCACGGTAACCGATAGTGGCAGCGGTATCGCCGACGTTATCTATCCAGATTTGTTTAAGCCCCACATCACCACAAAACCAGAAGGGGCAGGTATGGGACTCTACATCGCTAAACGTTTGTGCCAATTACATTATCACGGCGATCTCACGCTAATTAATCGTGACGACCGCGGTTGCGTGGCCACTATCACCTTATCGACTCAGCAGGAAACAACCAATGAAAGCAATTAGGATCCTCCTAGTCGAGGATGACGACCAACAACGTCAACTGATCGACAGCATCTTAAGTGGGGAACAACATCACGTCATTAGTGCCGCGAGCGTCGAGGAAGCCATTGTGTTACTCAAATCCAATAGTTTTGATGTGGTTTTCTCGGATTGGAAACTCGGACAGCTCAGTGGCATTGACCTGCTTAATTACGTCAGAAAAAACCAACCGCAGCTTGGCTTTGCCATTGCAACGGCTTATGGCACCATTAGTCATGCGGTCGAGGCAATGAAAGCGGGTGCCGATGATTACCTAGCCAAACCATTTCAGCGCCAAGCATTATTGATGACCATCGATAAATCATTTAATGCCAGCCAATTGCGCACCACTAACAACAAACTAACCGAGGCATTGAGTCACCAAGATAGCTTGGTTGAGTTAATTGGTAACGCCCCCTGCATGCAACAGGTTTTTGAGCGAATTAAGCGAGTGTCTGCCACCAATGCGACGATATTAATTTACGGCGAAAGCGGCACAGGTAAAGAATTAGCTGCCAGGGCTCTGCATAACTGCTCGAACCGCAGTGGAAAATTTATCGCGATCAATTGCGGTGCCATCCCAGAGGCATTAGCCGAAGCCGAACTGTTCGGGGCCAAGAAAGGGGCTTATACTGGCGCCGATAGCGATAAAGTAGGTAAAATTGCGGCTGCCGATGGTGGCACTCTATTACTTGATGAAATCGGAGAGTTACCCTTGTCGTTGCAAGCCAAGTTATTGCGCTTTATTCAACAGGGCTCTATTACCCCATTAGGCTGTGTCGACGAACAAGAAGTCGATGTGCGGATTGTTGCCGCAACCCATCGCAATTTAGAGCAAATGGTTCGGGACGGTGAGTTCAGGGAGATCTCTATTACCGACTTAACGTGGTACCTCTGACCATGCCGCCATTAAGAGAGCGCAAAGAAGACATTCCTCGGCTGATTGAGCATTTCACTACCCTTAACGCCAAACGATATCAATGTCAGCCCAGTAAGCTTAGCAGCGACGTATTAAAGGC
>JABSRS010000573.1 GCA_013214885.1 Gammaproteobacteria bacterium | reverse complement strand
CTAGCTTTAAGAAGTCACTACTTTTAAGGTTTTTCACGGGACTACTCTAATGATGAATACTGAAATCAATTAGATCACATTTTTAGCTAGAATGGTATTACGCCCATCCTTGGGCTAATGCATTGCTCTACTACCGACATCCATGTCGGCCTGACGCTGACGTAGTCAGTGCAACAATGCTGATAAGGAAAATTGTGGGCTTATTGGTATGAATGCTTAAAACAAAATAAGTAAATGGGGAGATCCTACTTGGTCTCGATCGCGTTATCGTGGGAGTACCGCTAGGGATTGTTGGTTTATTCTACTCGTTTCGAACCAAATATCACCACTTACAACCGCTCGTCACATTTTTATTACAAGATGATTACAACCTAGTTATGATTGCCTAACACTAAAAGGAGTTATCAATGTCAGAATTTTACTATTTGTTTGAATTAGCGGAAACGCTTGATAGCTCTAAAATTATTATTGTCTCTTTGATAGCGGTAACGCTAGGTTTTATTTCATTGATGACGCCATCAAATTACCAATGTGAAAAATAAGGATTTTTTATGACTACTTTGACTGCAACTCCAATGGTTATGTTAGATGTTTTTGTTGCACCGCAATCATTATTTGAACGTTTTAGTTCTGCTAAAAAATGGAGTTGGTTAGCTCTATTGATATTAATCACTCTAGTGGTCGGTAGCAGCTATGTTTTTTTTAATGGCATGTCTGAACAGTGGCTAATCGAGCAGCAACTAATGCATGCCGGTGATATGACACCAGCTGAGCGAAATGCAGCCATGGAAATGATGCAGCAAACCGCAAAATATACAGGATTACTTGGCGGGATTTTTGGTTCAATTTTTCAGGTAGTAATCACCGCAATATTTGCGGGTTACTTTATGCTAAGTTCTAAATTATTTGCGACTAAGTCTCCTGATTTTCGATATGGCGATTGGTTTAGTTTTAGTGTCTGGACCCAAATGCCAATGGTGATTAGTACACTTGGTTTTATTGCTTTATTTATGACGGCATCGACTGGTGACTTACCTCTTGGTTTGGCAAATTACGCATCGTTAAATCAATTATTCCTTAATTTTGAGCCATCGCATTCATTTTATACTTTGACTGAAAGCCTAAACCTATTCTCACTTTGGTCAATAATCATTGCCGCAATCGGTTTTAAGCATTGTTGCGAAATGCCGTTTGCTAAAGCGTTAGCCGTTTCTGCCATGCCGTATCTAATATGTTTTGGCTTATGGTTTGCTGTTATCTAGGGAGCTATTATGAGAAAGTTGATTATATTTGTCGCGATATTTGCAGTAGTGGCAGGGCTAGTAAGTTGGAAAAAAATCCAAGGCGATCACACTAGTTTGTTGGTCAATAGTGACGTGGTAACAGAGCAGGTCTTAAGCGATAGCATTTTAGCTTCTGGGAATTTAATCTTTAATACTCAAATTCAAATACGCTCAGAAGTTACAGGTATTGTCACTAATGTCTATGTTGAAGAGGGGCAATATGTTGAGCAGGGCCAAGTTTTAATGCAGCTTGACCAAACTGCATTTGCTGCAGATGTTGCTAATTATCAAGCGGCGGTAAACGCTCAGCGAATCGAAATTGAACAAGCGGTTGAGGTCAATAGAGATTTTCAACGAAGACTCAAACTGAAACGTAAATTGTATCTCCAACAGTTGGTTGGTGAAGACGATGTTCAGAGACTACAAAGCCAAGCTAATATCGCTAGGATTAAAGTCAAAGCGGCTAACGAACGATTAAACCAAAATCTCGCGACACTCGCTTATGCCCAAG
>JABSRS010000572.1 GCA_013214885.1 Gammaproteobacteria bacterium | reverse complement strand
TATCCAACGATAAGTTCAGAAATTTTCTTATTCGAAGCTGTTGGACGAATGCCACAACAGCTAATTAGGACATAGCCTTTTTATTGACTATGTCCCAGTCATTCTGGAACAACTTAACGATCCCCTACAATCGTTCACAAATTATAAACCTACTTTTAGATGGATCGTAGTTCGTACTAATTTATATGCAGGCACGACAGTATGATCCATGCCATCACTTCTTGTGGGATTATAATGCAACTCGCAAGCGGCGATTATCGGCCACTTTCAGTCACTGGGCTATAAAGGCTCCTCTACTGGAATAAGCACGGCAAAATCATGCCAATGTTGCAATTCGCATTAGCCAATATATGGGTTACTGGCTAAAACAGAATTTTGAACGCCCTCGTAGTTTCAATGGATCGCTGCAACACACAGATTATATGTCTGTGCTTGGCTTTCAAACCCTAGTTGTTTTATTTGCCTATCTCATTGAATCCATACACATCAAGACCTCTAATTGTTGCAGGTCTTGACCGACATCGTTCTACCCAAGACATTACATTTGTAAATGATTCAAGCTCAAGCTGTTTAGAAGCCTTATAAAATATATCAAGCCAAATGACCCACGGAAAAATAGATATATCAGCGATACTATATTCATCACCAACAATGTAGGTACGATTTTGAAGTCTTTCATCTAAAATAGATAATAGACGCTTGGTTTCAGTCGCAAACCTTGCTTCAGGGTAAGGATGGTCACAATTCTCTTTACCATAAGTATGAAAATGACCAAAAGCTCCAAACATTGGCCCAACAGCACTTGCCTGAAAGAAAAGCCACTGAATCGCCTCACACCTTTCCGTTGGGTTCTGTGGAATTAGCTTTCCTGATTTCTCAGCCAAATATAGTAAAATAGCACCTGATTCCATTATAGGGATAGATTGTCCATGTGGGGTGGCCCATCAGTGTCAATGATTGCAGGTATCTTTGAGTTTGGGTTTATCTTTGTAAAGTCTTCACTGAACTGTTCCCCCTTTAAAATATCAACAGTGTGAGCATCATAACTAATTCCTATTTCTTCTAGTGCGATTGGGATTTTAATGCCATTAGGAGAGCCTAGAGAGTAAAGTTGAATATTCGACATCTTAGTTTTTCCTATTTGCCTGATTAAGTTTGATTATGTTATAGATATTGAATCGTTGTTTTTTCATGTCACTCTCCGTTTGAGTTACTCTAAACGGAAAACTCTATTAAAGCGATTCTGATTTTATGGGAGGGTTACACTATCCCTGAGCCATTAAGCTATTCTCCACCACACCAGAGGACGCTTAGCAGGCAGCATCAGTCATTAACTCTTGCGGAGTAACCTTAGTATTTCTCGTGCAAATTCAGCTACAACTTTGATTCTGGCAAACACACCAAATGCGAGCGGTGGGCGAAAAACGTGCATCCGCTGTAGTCGGCAGTGTCGCATTTGTGTCGAAAAACGCCCCTGGTAGCGGTTAATTAGGGCACCGATACGACATAATAGCAAGAGGCGTATACGGCCAAGTTCGGACACTTGACTTGTAATCTCTAAGTCGCTTTCGCGCAAATGCGATGTATGGACTCCACTCCCACAGCAGGATAGTCTGAATCAACTATCGAGGAGTATTCTGGTCTAATACCACTGGACACTTCGATTTAAGATAATACTATTATCAATCGAGGTGAACATGACTACAAAACGCAAATATCAGTAAGCGCACAACTAACCAGTTGCGCTTAGCCTGACGTGTAATCGAGCTGCACATTCCACGGCATCAGTGCCGTTAA
>JABSRS010000571.1 GCA_013214885.1 Gammaproteobacteria bacterium | reverse complement strand
AACATCGTTATTTCATGGGTCGTGACCCTGCCAGCTGGTGCATTACTATCAATATGTATCTTCTACATGCTTAAAGGGATCTTCTCTGCTTAACGCATGGTTCTAAAGTTACTATACCCGTGCTACCTGGAAATTCGTGATTTTCAAGTGGCACGGGTATATACATATAGCCACAGCAATCGCTGTGGTTTTTTGTTACATATTAATCACATATTATCATCGTTTTTCGTTATACTTACGCCCTGAATTTATGAGCTAGTAACTTGGACGTGACATATGGCCACTAAAAAACAAATTATTCTTCCTTTCATTGTTATCACAATTGCGGTTGCTGCGATGTTTGGCTTGATGGCACTAAAAGAGCCACCACAAGAGAAGCCAATTGAGAAAGTTATCCCCGTGATTCAAACCACCATGCTGACACTCTCAACATTAAACCTAATCGTTGAATCACAAGGGCTAGTCCAAGCGAAAGATCAAACTCAGTTGGTGGCACAAGTCAGTGGCCAAATTATCAATGTCTCTCCTGAGTTTATTCAAGGCGGCCAAGTTAAAGCGGGTGATATTCTGGCTCAAATTGCTCCAAGCGACTATGAAGCTAATTTAGTTGAAGCCCAGGCTAATTTAGCCAGTGCTCGGGCATCATTGCTGCAAGAGAAAGCCAAAGGGCGAGTCGCTGAAAAGGAATGGCAAAAGATCACTAACGCCAAACCCTCTGAATTGGGGTTACGTAAGCCACAACTGGCAAAAGAAGTTGCCAAAGTACGCGCCGCAGAAGCCGTGGTAAAAAAAGCCCAGCGAAATCTTGACCGAACCATCATTAAAGCCCCCTATGATGCCGTTGTTGAGCAGAGAAACATCAGCTTAGGTAGCGTCGTTGGTCCAGGTACGATGCTCGGACAGATATTAGCCATAAATACCGCATATATTAGACTACCAATTGCCGATCAAGATTTTGCTTACCTAACCAATCAAGGGATAGGCGCAACCGTTGAAATTATCGGTCAATATCACGGCCAGCCACATTCTTGGTTCGGTAACATCATTCGTAATGAAGGGGTTATTGATAAAAAATCACGAATGAATTACTTAGTGGCTGAGATAACTACGCCATATACGTTGGATAAACCGCTTTATTTTGGCCGTTATGTCAGTGCAAAAATTACAGGTCATCAGATTGAAAATGCCGCTTTAATCCCGAGTCACTTGGTCATTAATAATACCATTGCTATTCTAACCCAAGATAACACGCTTCATTATCAATTAGTGCAGGTCATTAGACAGCAGGGAGAAATGATGGTGATTGGCGATATCAAGCAAAATACCCGTTATATCTCAAGCGCATTAGATTACCCTATCGAAGGAATGACATTGACCCTGACCGAAAATATCATCAACCTAGAGCAAACTGATACTTCAAATGAGGTTGCACAATGAGTGAGCAACATAGCCCGATGATCCCAGCCGAGCAACGTGGGATTATCGCTTGGTTTGCGCGCAACAATGTTGCAGCAAATCTGCTGATGATCTTTATTATCGTTGGCGGTTTACTGGCAGCATTAACTATCCGCAAACAGATGTTTCCACTGGTTGAAACCAACTGGATCAACATTTCAGTACCCTACCCTGGCGCAGCTCCACAAGAAGTTGAACAAGGGATCACCATCAAGCTAGAAGAAGCCCTTGAGGGAATTGAGGGGCTTAAACGAGTCATCACTTACTCAAACCGCAACTTTGCCAATGCATGGCTTGAAGTTAATGCCAGCTACGACACCAAAGATGTCCTCGACGAAGTCAAACTTC
>JABSRS010000570.1 GCA_013214885.1 Gammaproteobacteria bacterium | reverse complement strand
AAAGCGGTGTTAGCGTTGGACTTTTCTTCCTATCTTGTTTATTTAAGCGTATCGGTGATTGCTTCTGTCAGTGTTGGGCCCTCAGTGGTGTTGGCAGCAACTAATGGCATTAATTTTGGTCGCCGAAAAGCTTTTTACGGCGTACTTGGCCATGTTAGTGCAATCTTCATGTTGGCGATCGTCTCAGCCTCTGGGTTAGGGGTGTTGATAGTTGCATCACCGACTGCATTTATCCTATTAAAATACCTTGGGATCGCATATTTGATCTATGTCGGGATTTGTATTTTTCGCAATAAAGGTAACTTTTCTTTTGTGCCACAATCAAATGAAATACCAAGCTCGTTGAGTTTATATCGCAAAGGGTTGTTACTTGGCTTAAGTAATCCTAAAGCCTTGGTTTTCTTTACCGCATTGTTTCCACAATTCATTAATGTTGAACAGCCTGTACTGGAACAATTTTTGTTGTTAACCAGCACCAGCCTTTTTAATGCATTTGCCTTCACCTTTGGTTATGCATTACTCGCTTTTAAGCTCAAAGGTCGTCTTAGCGTGGTGATTAACAATGGCTGGCTTGGACGTATCACAGGTTCCTTATTCATCGGCTTTGCAACAGCACTCGCCCTTGCTAAATAAGGGGTTGCCAAACTCGATCTTTGCGCGGTAAGTAATAATTATTGGGATTAAAAGACACCACGACATTTTGTGCTTTACCAATGATTTCATTGCGGGGAATAAAGCCATAGATTCGAGAATCGGCACTATTGCGACGGTTATCGCCTAGGACCAAAAACATATCTTCAGGGACAGTCACTGGACCAAAGTAATCGAAATCACTGGCTTGATCCTTGGTTAATCCAATGGTGTGGCCATTTGGTGGACTGTTATTTGAGAACGACTCAGAAATATATGTTGTTGTTTGATCATCAAATGACGGATTGTAGTTGAGTGGACGGCCGTTAATGCTAAGCGCATTGTTAATCATAGTGATTGAATCACCAGGTAAACCAATCACCCGTTTAACCATCCGTTTGCCTGCGGCGGCAGATTCAAAGACTACAATATCGCCCCGTTGTGGCTGTGATAAGCGGGCTATAGATATGTTAACAAAAGGGATTTTTACATCGTAAGCAAGTTTGTTAATCCCAATTCGGTCACCAATTTGTATGGTAGGTAGCATCGAGCCTGATGGTACGGTGTTCCAATCGGCAACGGCACTACGAAAGACACACATTAATCCGATAAAGACTAAAAACTGTTTATTTTGTGCAATTAACATTCTGATTTTTTTCATTATTGCTCCCCAATAATATATATGTTCAATTTATGGCAATAAATAACCGCATTTGTTCAAAATAAATATTATTTCTTTACCCTGGTCTTTTGATGACCTTATAATCGCCTATAACTATAAATAAATGAGGTTAAAATGATTAAGAACTTAACAATGGCATTCGCGGTCGTGATACTGCTAGCCGGTTGCTCGCCTGATGTCAAAGAGTCAAACATAACACCAGTCGTAAAAGATTCGACACCAGTAGCCGTTACTGAAGTTAGTTTTCAAGAAGGAGTCGATTATCGTATAGTTGAAGGTATTGATATAGAGGGAGCAGTTGAGCCTTTCATCGTCGAATATTTTTGGTTAGGTTGTCCGCACTGCCAAGCACTTGAAGAACCATTACATCAATTTTTAGCAAAAAACCCAGATTTTAGTGTGATCAAAAAGCCTGCGGCGGCCATGCCCCGCTGGGCGCTCGATGCACATATTTATTATGGATTAGCCCAAGTGGGTAAATTGGATCAACTTGATAATTTGTTCG
>JABSRS010000569.1 GCA_013214885.1 Gammaproteobacteria bacterium | reverse complement strand
GCGGTTCACCTAACGGGCACTCAGCATATTCTAAATCTATGGGCCGAAGGTAAAGATGATCCAGAAATGGCCGAAGTTTGTGCCGATCTGCGTCAAGACGGCTTGCAGATATTCTTAGACGTGGTTGAACAAGAAAAAGAATGGGCCGATTACCTGTTCAAAGACGGCTCAATGATTGGTCTTAATGCTGAAATCCTTAAGCAATACATTGAATACATCAGTAACCAACGTCTGATTGCGATTGGCTACAAGCCGCCATTTTCAACCCTGAGTAACCCACTACCTTGGATGAATGCTTACCTGGTGAGTGATAATGTTCAAGTTGCCCCCCAAGAAAGTGAAATTTCATCGTACTTAGTGGGACAAATTGACTCAGAACTCGATAGTGACGAATTCGACGACTTTGATTTATAAGGCATTATAATAGATGTTCTGGATCCTTCGCGCCAGAACATCTATTACCATCATATTATGAAAACTGTTATTTTTAACAATAAGTTGTGCCAACAACCCTTCTTACAAACCAGTGACCAAACCACCCTAGAATATCTAGAGTCGCAAGGTTTTGTCATTAATTATCATTGCCGTGATGGTACTTGTGGTGCTTGTCGCTGCCGATTAAACAGTGGCAGTGTCGAATATACCCTGCAGCCTTTAGCCTACATTCGTCAAGGCGACATCTTAACCTGCTGTACCAGACCATTGACCGATCTCGATTTATCAGACTAATTGTCAAAACTGCTAATAATTTGCTCAACAAAAATACAAACAGATGATAAATCCACTCCGACCGAGGTAATAGTTTAAAAAGTTTGATATGCTAAATCCTCAATGTAGAAGGATTTAATCCCGATGGACAATTTTGGCCCCTATTCCCCAGAGAATAATCAACAACCACCACAGGCTTTATCTAAATTAGAACAACTAGACAGTGTGGTCGCCATAGGCGGTGGACATGGACTGGGTCGAGTGCTGTCATCATTAAACCATTTGGGATCGCGTTTAACAGGCATAGTCACAACGACCGATAATGGTGGTTCAACGGGTCGGCTGCGGGAAACTGAAGATTGTATCGCTTGGGGTGACTTACGAAATTGCATTCATCAGCTAATTACCCAACCAACCATCGCCAGTTTAATGTTTGAATACCGCTTCAACTGCAATAATGAACTGTCACAGCATAACCTTGGTAACTTGATGCTGTTGGCACTGGATAAAATGAGCGTTAGACCACTCGACGCCATCGATTTAATCCGCGAAATGCTCCATGTCGAAAGTAAAATTATTCCGATGTCAGAAAGTCCAACTCATCTGGTAGCAACCACTCACGACAATCAACAAGTGTTTGGTGAAATTAGAGTTGATAAAATGGCGCAAATGCCGCATCAACTGAGCCTAGAACCCCAAGTAAAAGCCACGCCAGAGGCCATAACTGCCATAAACGATGCCCAACTTATCCTGATCGGCCCTGGTAGTTTTTTGACCAGTATTATGCCACCACTATTGTTACCCGATTTGCGTGACGCGATCAAAAATAGTACCGCCAAGAAAATATTCATTACTAATTTAATTGCCGAAGACAGCCCTGCTGGTCAACTTTCGAAAAATCAATTATTGCTTTGGTCACAACAAATGACTGGCCTGCCATTGCCTGATGCCATTTTAGTCCATAGCAAAAATCAAAAAAATATTGGTCGTTACCATTTTTTCGACATTGCTAGCGATACTTCTGTTTATCACAACCGGATCAAACTAAGGCAAGCAATCTGTGAGTTAACTCAAACGTTATTTGAGCCGCTCAAGACTGCTGTTAAGAA
>JABSRS010000056.1 GCA_013214885.1 Gammaproteobacteria bacterium | reverse complement strand
AACCCTCTACCACTTGACCAATTTCCTGCTGCGCTTCTTCAATACCAATGCCTTTACCTAACGCTAAACCAAATCGTCTGTTTCGCGATTGATTGTCGGTACAGGTAAGCACCAAGTCTCCTAATCCTGCCATGCCCATAAAGGTTGAACTATCTGCCCCAACGGCACTGCCTAAACGGCAAAGCTCAGCTAAACCTCTAGTGACTAATGCAATACGCGCATTTGAACCAAAACCAAGCCCATCAGACATACCAGCACCAATAGCAATCACATTTTTTACTGCGCCGCCAAGTTGAATGCCAATGAAATCATTGTTTTGATAAACCCGGAATGTTTGACCACAATGTAACAATTCAGCCAAGTGCTCAGCAAAACTTTGCTCTGATGAGGCAACCGAGATGGCAGTTGGCATGCCCGCCGCCATTTCCTTAGCAAAGGTCGGCCCAGATAACACCGCTAGCGGAATATCATCACCAAGAATATCACGAGCAACATCTTGCAATAAGCGTCCTGTGTCGACTTCTAAGCCTTTGGTGGCCCAAGCAAGACGGTGCTCTTTGGTAAGCAAAGGTTTGAGCTGCACCAACATTTCAGCAAAGGCAAAACTCGGGACTACCACTAAAATTTCTTTAGTACTCGCTACCACTTCCGCCAAGTCACCATTAATGGTCAATGCAGCTGGAAATTTTGCACCTGGTAAGTATTTTTCATTACTACCATCTTTTTTAAGCTGTTCAACATGCGTGCTATTGTGAGCCCAGAGTAAGGTTTTGTTACCTTTTCTGGCCAGACAAATAGCAAGGGCGGAGCCATAAGACCCCGCCCCCAAAACAGCAATATCAGCTGATTCAATCGCCATATTAAGCTTCTTCGCTTTGACCTTCAGCAGCTTTAGCAGCTTCTTCTTGGCGAGATTGCACGTACTGTGCAAATAATGCGTCGAAGTTAACTGGTGCAAGGTTTAGTTGTGGGAAAGTACCACGGCTAACTAGGCTAGCGATTGCTTCGCGAGCGTATGGGAATAAGATGTTAGGGCAGTATGAACCCACTGAGTGAGCCATTTGATTGTCATCAAGACCAGAGATAGAGAAAATACCAGCTTGCTGAACTTCTGCTAAGAATGCAGTTTCTTCACCAAGTTTAGCGGTAACAGTCAGAGAAAGAACAACTTCATAAACATCGTCAGTTAGCTTGTTGCTACGTGTATCAAGATCTAACTTAACTTCTGGCTTCCACTCTTTTTGAAAAATAGCAGGAGAGTTAGGCGTTTCAAACGAGATATCTTTAGTATAGATACGCTGGATGTTAAAAGATGGACCTTGCTGTTCGTTGTTTACTGCGTTTTCATTAACTTCTGACATATTATTCCTACCTTGGTATTATTTTTTAGTTTTAAAATATTAAATGCTAGCGATTTATACCGCTAGCAACTTATCTAGTTCGCCACTGGCATTTAAAGCCATTAAATCATCACAACCACCAATCGGTTGCTGATTAATAAACAATTGAGGTACTGAAGTTCTACCGGTTAGCGTAATCATTTCATCACGCTGTTCAGGTGCAAGCTCAATATCGATTTCGTCATAGTTAACATTCTTTTGCGCTAACAAAGCCTTGGCCTGAGCACAAAAAGAACACCATGAACGACTATAAATAGTTACTTTAGCCAAAGTGAAATCCTCAATTATTTCTTAGTAAGTGGTAATTTATCGCTACTCCATTGAGTAACACCACCTTGCAAATTATGAACATTGGTAAAACCTGCTTTGTGCAACATTTGACATGCTTGCGTCGAGGTCATTCCCGTATTACATACTACAATAATGGGGCTATCTTTTTCTTTTTCAAGGCTAGCTAGCTCATTATTTTTAATTTTAGACAACGGTAAATGAATTGAACCTAAAATATGACCTTTCTTAAATTCGTCATTGCCGCGGATATCAACTACTTTAGCATCGCTGCGATTGATCAAAAGAGTTGCCTGCTGATTAGTGATTTTTTTAATCGGTGACAAGCCGCTTTTTAACGTCGTGAAAATCAGCGCGATAAATATTGCGATCCACGCAACAGCGAGCAAAGGGTTGGCTTGAAGAAATTCGATATATTGTTGCATTTAAAATTCCAATTAAATTGCTTGTTTATTTTGCGCCTAAGTATACAGACCAATTGCGCACTTACCAATGGTCAAAATCAACTCAATACTAAGCTTATACTGTTCTTGACTAAGTTTATGGTTTTAATCTAATGTTGACCGTGTAAAATGTGAGCTCAGCGCTTAATTGAATCTAGAGGAATTTATTTAATGTCGGCAGTAAAGAAACCCCTTGTCTTACTCATTCTTGATGGTTGGGGCTATCGCGAAAACGCAACCAACAACGCTATTGCACAAGCAAATACGCCGATTATTGATAACTTATGGCAGCAATATCCTCATACTCTTATTTCTGGTTCAGGTAATGACGTTGGCCTTCCCGATGGTCAAATGGGTAATTCAGAAGTTGGCCATGTCAACATTGGCTCGGGCAGAATTGTTTATCAAAACTTCACTAGGATCGACAAGTCGATTGCAGACCAGGAATTTCAAAAAAATGAAGTCCTAACCAACAGCATTGATCTAGCGGTTGCGGCAGGAAAAGCGGTTCATTTAATGGGACTGTTATCACCAGGTGGTGTTCACAGTCATGAAGGCCATATCGTTGCGATGATTAAACTAGCAGCCGAGCGCGGCGCCACCAAAATCTATCTTCATGCCTTTCTTGATGGTCGCGATACCCCTCCGCGCAGTGCAATGGCCTCAATCGATAAGCTAGACACATTATTTAAGCAACTAGGAACGGGTCAGTTTGCATCTGTTGTTGGTCGTTATTACGCAATGGACAGAGACCAACGCTGGGATCGAGTCGAACGTGCCTATGACTTAATGACCCTAGCAGCTAGTGAGCATCGTTACACAACGCCACAAACAGCCCTTGAGCAAGCATATCTACGCGACGAAAATGATGAATTCGTTGCGCCGTCAGTCATTACTAAAGCCGATGGCAGCAGTATTACAATCGACGATGGCGATGCATTATTCTTTATGAATTTCCGAGCGGATCGCGCCCGTGAAATAACTCGCGCCTTCGTTGATATTGAATTTTCAGGCTTCGAGAGAAAAACAACGCCGCAACTTTCAAGCTTTATTCAACTCACTCAATATGCTGCCGACATTGATGCGCCATGTGCTTTTTCGCCAGAAAAATTAACGAACGTATTAGGCCAATGGCTGCAAGATCACGGCAAGACCCAACTTAGAATCTCTGAAACTGAGAAATATGCCCACGTTACCTTCTTCTTTAACGGTGGCATTGAATCTCCTTTTGAAGGCGAAGACCGAATATTAATTCCTTCGCCAGATGTTGCGACCTATGATCTACAACCAGAAATGAACTCAACGCTACTCACTGATAAGCTAGTAGCAGCGATTGCAAGCCAAAAACACGACGTAATCATCTGTAATTACCCAAATGGTGACATGGTAGGTCATACAGGCATCTTGAGTGCCGCGATTGAGGCTTGTGAAGCGGTCGATAGATGTGTTGGTCGGGTGGTTGATGCCTTGCAACAAGTAGGAGGCGAATGCTTAATTACCGCCGATCACGGTAATGCCGAGCAAATGAGTAATGAAACGACGGGCCAAGCACATACCGCTCACACCAGTGAACCCGTGCCATTTATTTACGTTGGGCGAGCTGCCGTACCAGCAGCGAACGGTAAATTAAGCGATATCGCACCGACCATGCTTACTTTACTGGGGATGGAAATTCCTCCGCAAATGACTGGCAATCAATTAATGAAATTGAGCTAGGACTTTGCGTTTATTGACGATCGTATTTGGAGCCATTGTATTACTAAGCTTAACGTTTAGTAATACAATGGCTCAAGGCAATCAACAACAATTAAAAGATGTAAAACATCAATTAGAACAGCGAAAGAAACTGCTATCAACCCAGCAACGGCAACGGCAAATCCTGCTTGGTAAACTTAAAAAAACTGAATTAACCCTGGCTAAAACAGCCCTCGAGCTGCATCAAACACGTGCCAAGTTTAACAGTAACCAACAGCAACAGCTTCAACTCACCAATCAAAGAAACACCCTGGCGACCCAAACGAAACGTCAGAAAAACATCTTGGGCAAACAGCTGGCTAGTGCTTATATGGTCGGAGGCAACGACTTGGTTAAGATGCTGCTAAACCAACAGCAAAGCAGTAAAATAGAGCGTCTGCTTGGTTACTACAAATATATCAATCAAGCACGATTAGACTCACTTGAGCAATTAAAAATAACCCTAGAGCAATTAACCGCCGTTGAAACTAAATTAAACCAAACCGCTCTTAGGTTGACCGCGTTAACGCAGCAACAACAACAGGTCCAATTAACACTATCGCAAGATAAACAACACCGAAATAGTGCGTTAAAAAAACTTAAAAAAGAGTACTTGGCTAATAGCGTTAATATTGAACAATTACAATTATCTGAAATCGACATTAATCAGCTAATTAGTCAATCGAGTCAACCCACCGTTGCTCACAGAACTTTGGCGGGGTTAACCTCAGTTAAAGGTAAGCTCAACTGGCCGAGCAAAGGTCAGGTTAGCAACAAATTTGGTCGTTCGCGCCAAGGACCTTTACGTTGGAAAGGCGTTACCATTAACGGCAAGGAGGGCCAAGTAGTTAAAGCAATTCATCACGGTAAAGTACTATTTTCCAATTGGATTAAAGGTTTTGGTCTGGTGATGATTATTGACCACGGTAAAGGCTACATGACCTTATATGGACACAATCAAGCATTACTAAAAGACCCTGGTGATTATGTTAGTGCCAATGAGCAGATAGCTTTGTTAGGTCAAAGTGGTGGTCAGGAAAAACCAGTACTGTACTTTGAGTTACGCCACAAAGGCAAAGCAATAAACCCTAAACGATGGTTCAACTAACTATGATCAAAACGGAGCGCTATTAATGGTATTGGCAAGCTGTAATCTAACAAAAATAAGCTATGGTTTAGCGTTTTTGTTATTGTTGTTCCCCGCTTTTTCATTCGCCGCTAGCACTGCTAGAATAGCCATAGTCATCGATGATATTGGCTATCGAAAATCTGATGCTGCCGCCATAAAACTCGATGGTAATTTCACCTATTCAATTGTACCTTTTGCCCCACTAACCCGAAAATTTGCCCATGCCGCGCACGCCAATAACAAAGAGGTGATGGCGCATATTCCAATGGAAGCTAGCCGCAATAATCACTTACTCGGCAAAGGTGCTATCACGACCAACATGAGCAAAGACCAACTTGTTCGACAGCTAAAATTAGCCATTAGTAATGTCCCTTTTGCTCAAGGGATTAATAACCACATGGGCAGTAAGTTCACCACACAACCTCAACCTGTTCATTGGGTGATGGAACAATTGGCGCAAAGCAATTTGTACTTCCTTGATAGTAAAACATCAGCGAATTCAGTCGGTGAGTCAGTTGCGTTAAAATTTGGTCTGCAAACTGGACATCGCCATATATTCTTAGATAATGAGTTGGATCAACTCTCACTTGAACGCCAATTTGACCGTTTAATTCGCATTGCACAAAAGCACCACAACGCGATTGCAATTGCCCATCCCCACCCTGAAACGATTGCCTTCCTTAGCACCATACAAAGTAAGCTAAATCAATTAGGGATAGAGCTCGTGCCACTTTCTGAGATATTACCTTACACCACCAAAGTTGCTCGGGCTAAACGTTTAGCTCCTGCGGCTCAGTCGCAAAATCCTTACCAATCGGCCGCTCTCGCTAAATAGTTCCAACTGCCAATCATAAATAAAAAATTCGACTATACTTACACCTGTTCTTGGGTAACATTTGATTAAAAACATCCTAACTACATTGTTTTTATGGATATATTATGTATTATGTCCAGCCTATTTAGTGAACGAATAAATACTATTTATTAAAGGAAGTTGTAATGAAGGAAGGTAAACCACCTATAGCATTATTAAAGACATGGCTATGGATGATGTTAGACGCCAAGGATGAAGATTTAAGAAGACAAGGTGAATCGAAAATTATTGCCACTTTTTCAAACATGAAGGCCGCCGTCGAGTATTTAGAAAGTCACGAAGCATAAACAAAAAAAGCAGCCTAGGCTGCTTTTTTCAATCATAATAAAACAGTTATTCCATCGCAGCTTTTAGCTTTTTCATCGCATTCTTTTCAAGCTGGCGCACTCGCTCTGCCGATACTTCATAGTATGCAGCTAAAGTTTGTAGCGTTGTTTTTTTATCATCTAACCAACGCGCTTGAACAATATGCTGACTGCGTTCATCCAGCGTGGCCAATGCACTTCTTAATTTGCGATTAGCATGGTTTTCCCAGTTTTTCTCTTCAACATACACCGCGACATCTGATGCTTTATCTTCAAGATATTGGGTTGGCGCGAAAGTCGACGCCCCACTATCATCATCATCACTAGACAAATCAAAAGCGCAATCGCTTGAGCTCATTCGATTTTCCATTTCGACGACATCGGACGTTGAAACACCGAGCGCTTGAGCCACATGGTTCACTTCTTCTTGATTAAACCAACCAAGACGTTTTTTATTTTTACGTAGATTGAAAAACAATTTACGTTGAGATTTAGTGGTTGCGACCTTCACAATACGCCAGTTCTTTAATACGAACTCGTGAATCTCAGCTTTGATCCAGTGCACAGCAAAAGACACTAAACGAACGCCAACATCGGGATTAAAACGTTTAACCGCCTTCATCAACCCAACATTACCTTCTTGGATAAGATCTGCATGAGGTAAACCATAACCCGAATAGCTTTTAGCCACATGGATTACGAAACGTAAATGAGACATAATCAGTTTTTGAGCCGCCTGTAAATCGCCGTCATGGAATAAACGTTCAGCTAGTTCACGTTCTTCTTCGGGCTTTAACATTGGGACACGCGCAGCTGCAGACACATAGGCTTCAATACTGCCCGATGGCACTGCAATTAACGAATTTGACTGAATCATAGTACTCATAGATCAACCTCTTTTATAAACTTGCTTCGATACTAGCATGACCCAGTAAAGATCACCATAGGATCTAGATCACCTTTTTGACATAAACTGTCAAAACTATGAAACAGAATGTTTCATAGTAAAAAGATCAATAAGTTACAGCTGATGTTCGGGTTCTATATCTCGAACATGTCTGGTTACAGAGCCATACGCCCCCAACCAACCTAACGCAGCGCCACCAAATATTAACCAGAGAAATTCAATAAAACTCAAACCAGCCAACCTGAAATCACTGCCAAATTGGCCAATCAAGTGAACCAGCGCACCTTCGATCCACCATAACATCAGTGATACACAGACCCATGCGATCAAGCCTCCAACAATACCGTACCAAATACCCGTATATAGGAAAGGGCGACGGATAAAGTCATCGGTAGCACCGACTAATTTCAAGATCTCAATTTCATCTCGACGGTTTAAAATAGATAAACGGATAGTATTACCAATCACTAGCACCACGGCGGTCAATAATAAGCCACCGAGTGCAAACACCGCATCTTCTAATAAGGTAACAATTGAATTAAGTTTTTCTAACCAGGCAACATCAAGTTTACCAAACTTAACTTCAGGCTGTTGTTCCAGCTTATCTAGTAATATCCGGGCACCTTCGGAACTCGAAAATTTGTTAGTCGGTGTCACTAATAACAGTGCTGGTAAAGGATTCTTGTCGAGATACTCCAGGGCATCACCAAAACCAGACAGTTGTTTAAACTCGGCGAGTGCCTGAGTTGATGAAATATAGTCGACCTTGGATATTTGATTAAAAAGTGCAATACGATTCATCAGTTTGTTGGCGTCATGTTCGTTGATATTATCCGTCAAAAACAAAGTGATTTGTGACGCACTATTCCATGATGTTTGTAATTGCTGACTATTCTTTAACAGTAAATGCAAGGTCGTTGGCAACGCCAAACTAACACCCAACACTGCCATGGTCAGCAATGATGAGAAAGGCATTCGCCATAACTCACCGATACTGGCTAACGCTTGTTGCAAATGACGGATAAAAAACATCACAAAGCTGCGCCCCGGCATTCTACTTTGAGCATTTGGCGACTTTCTTTGACTAAATAACAGACTCATATTATTAGATTACCCTTAAGATACCGATTCAAATTCGCTATCGCGTAAATCCGTTGATCCCAAACCATCGCCGATTAACTCACCTTGGCGCAAGGTTAATGTGTGATATTTCATTCGCGCAATCAGCCCTAAATCATGCGTTGCAATCATTACCGCAACCCCGACTGAATTCAAATCTTCAAATACCCGCATAATTTCCAATGACAGTGCAGGATCGAGATTACCCGTAGGCTCATCGGCCAGTAGCAAGGGCGGCTTATTAACAATAGCACGGGCAATACCGACCCGTTGCAATTCACCACCCGATAAGCTGTGGGGTAGCGAGTTAACTTTATCGAGTAATCCGACTTTATCTAAAGCTGCTGCGACTCGTCTTTTGATATCACTAAGGTGGTAACCTTCAATAATCAGCGGCAATGCAACATTATTGAAAACACTGCGATCCATTAATAATCGGTGATTTTGAAAAATCATCCCGATATCACGTCTGGCAAAAGGAATTTGTTTTTTAGTGATCTTATTGAGGTTATGGCCGTTGATAAAAACCTGGCCAGAAGTGGGACGTTCCATCATCGCAATAAGTTTAAGCAGGGTACTTTTACCAGCACCTGAGTGGCCCGTTAAAAACGCCATTTCCCCTGCTTTAAGGTGTAAGTTAACTCGATTTAATGCCTGTTGACCACCGGGGTAAACCTTACTGACTTGCTCAAACCGAATCATTGTTACTACCTTATAGGTTTTTTATATTAATCTTTGACGAACAACGCCTCGATAAATTCTTTGCTGTTAAATTCACGCAAGTCATCAATGCCTTCGCCGACGCCAATATAACGAATTGGAATTCCGAACTTATCGGCCAGACCAAATATTACTCCGCCTTTAGCTGTACCGTCTAATTTGGTCAATGTCAGACCTGTAATACCGACCGACTTGTGGAATAACTCAACCTGACTAATGGCATTTTGACCGGTACCCGCATCAAGGGTAAGCATAATTTCATGGGGCGCACTTGGATCGAGTTTTTTCATCACCCGCACTATTTTTTCTAGCTCATTCATCAAATGTGCTTTGTTTTGCAACCGCCCTGCAGTATCCGCAATCAATACATCAACGTTACGTGCCTTGGCCGCCTGAACAGCATCAAATATCACGGATGCGCTATCAGCACCAGTATGTTGAGCAATCACTGTAATATCATTACGATCGCCCCACACTTGCAACTGCTCAACCGCGGCGGCTCTAAAAGTATCACCAGCCGCTAAAGCAACTTTTTTACCTTGTTGCTGGAATTTTTTAGCCAGCTTACCAATGGTGGTCGTTTTACCCACACCATTAACACCAACCATTAGAATGACATACGGGCTGGTTGAAGGCTCAATGACCAAAGGTTTAGACACGGGTTCAATAATAGCACTAAGCTCATCTTGCAACAGTTGATACAGTGCTTCACCATCTTTTAATTGCTTACGGCTGGCGCTTTCAGTTAGCGAGCGAATCACCTTTAGCGTGGTGTCGACACCAACATCGGCAATCAACAAACGTTCTTCTAATTCCTCGAACAGTTCGTCATCAATTTTCTTGCCTTTAAACAAGCTAAAGAAACCACTACCAAAATTTTCTTTGGTTCGCCTTAGTCCCTCTTTAAGACGAGTAAAGAAGCCACTTTTTTTCTCAACAACCACTACTGGTTCAATATCAACAGCTGGCTCATCATTTACAGCAGGCTCATCATCGGCCACGGGTTGATCTTCAATGACGGGCTCATCAGCAATCTCAGACTCTTCAACAACAGGAGTTGCATCAATGACAATAGCTTGCTCTAGTTGTTCAATCTCAGTGTCAGGAACATTTGAATCATCGTCTTGAACGACGATCGGCACTGAAATTGCTACAGGCTCTGGCTCAGCAACAATGACTAGCGCCTCGGTGTCAGCACTTTCAATAACGATTTCGTTATCTGTGATTAATTCATTGGTAGTTTCAGGGGTTGATTCATCTGCTTCGGCGATCTCTTCGTTTAGCACTTCAACCTCAGTTGATTGCTCTGAAACTTCTTTCTTTTCTTTATTGCGGCCAAACCCAAGCCAACCAAACATGCCTTTTTTCGCCATTTCGACAAAACCTTATAACAAGTATTACGTTTTAGGTGCTTAAATTGATAATATAGCCCCTAAATAAAATTTAGACTGCATAATAGCAAATAGAAACGGAATGAGGTAGCAATGGCTAGTGTTAAAAATAGTTCGAAGGGATCTAAGGGTCAATCTGGCCAAGTTAGGATCATTGGAGGTCAGTGGCGCAGTCGAAAATTACCAGTGCATGACGTTGAAGGGCTACGCCCAACCACCGATCGGGTGAAAGAAACTGTATTTAATTGGTTAGCCCCTTATGTGGTCGATGCCGACTGTTTAGATTTGTTTGCTGGTAGCGGTGGGCTATCATTTGAGGCCCTATCTCGTTACGCACAATCAGCCTTGTTACTGGAAAAAGATCGCACTGCCGCCAAACAATTATGCCAAAACTTAGCCTTGCTAAAATGTACCAATGCCGATGTTGTCAATAGCGATAGTTTGACTTTTTTAGCCAAAACTGCGACCAAGAAATTTAGCTTAGTTTTTATTGATCCGCCTTTTAGAAAAAACTTGCTTGAGCAAAGCTGTCAATTGTTAGAACAAAACGATTGGCTTACTGACGATGCAATCATTTATTTAGAAATGGAATCAGAATTAGCCCAAGTTAACTTGCCACCAAACTGGCAGTGCTTACGCGAAAAAAATGCAGGCCAAGTTACTTATTCCGTTTGGCAACGTCAGATACCAGAAAACTCTTGATCACCACTTCACTACTTGCGACCCATTTACGACTAAAGGACTACATAAACACAATAAATAGTTAATTATTATTACACTTGTTTGAAATGGGTCACAAAACACTATCAAAAAACACCTTAGTTATGTTTTCCCGATAATGATCAATGCGTTTAAAACAGCTAGCATTTATATTGCCCAATATATAACAAAGCACTCATTTTTTGGACGCACGATGAACTTGAATATTAAACACAAACTCTTACTCACTGTTTTAATTCCTATTATTGGCCTGTTTATTTTGGCATCAATCGAGGTTAAACAAAAAATAGGCCAATATAACGAAACCATTGCTGCCATTAACGCAGTTGAGCTATCAATTAAGGCCAGCGAGTTAGTTCATCAACTCCAAAAAGAACGCGGCATGACTGCTGGTTTCTTAGGTTCAAAAGGGCAAAAATTCAGCACGGAATTACAGCTTCAGCGTCAACAAACTAACCAAAATGCCAACCAACTTAAGGGATTTGTTAGCCAATTTGATTTCAGTAATTTTGAGTCTGAGCTGGAAGTTATGGTGACTAAATCACTGTCTAGTTTTGATCAAACTTCGAGTAACAGAAGAGCTGTTGATAACTTTACTATCGCTACTCCCGATGCTTTAGCAGCATATACAGCGTTGAATAGTCAATTATTATCACTGGTTAATCGTGCCACCAAACAGACTTCGAATGACCAGTTAAATAAAGCCATTCTTGCCTATTTTAATTTCTTACTCGGTAAAGAACGCGCTGGTATTGAGCGGGCGGTTCTAGCCAATACATTTAGCCAAGATTATTTTTCAACTGGACAATTTTCAAGATCAATTACCTTAGTTAGTGAACAAAATACTTACTTTGATGTATTTAGCCGACTAACTTCGCTTAAGTTAAAGACCGAACTTAACGAGCTAAAGCAGTCGCACAATAGTGCGCAGATTAATGAAATGCGCAACAAGGCAGTAGCCAAGGGAACAACAGGAAATTTCGGTGTTGATGCCACTGATTGGTTTAATACTGCCACTTCACGAATTAATTTATTAAAACAGCTCGAAAATAATATTGCTGACGATATTCAGCAAACAGCAAAAACTGCAGCATCTAGTGCGTTTAATCGTGCATTATTTTTTGCAGTATCATGCTTACTTGTCATTGTTTCAGTGCTTATTATGGCTTTATATATCATCCAAAAACTTGTTGATCAGGTTATTAATTTGACCACAACAATTAAACAATCAGATCAAAATTCAGACTTAACCCTGCGGGCTAAAATCCTGACCAATGATGAATTAGGTCAAACTGCTTTAGCTTTTAATCAGATGATGGATCAGTTTGCTAAAGTTATTAATGAAGTGGGTAAGTCTAGTGAGAGACTAGCATCAACCGCTGAGGAGACCTCGGTAGTGACTCAGCAATCTAACCAAACGTTAGCGCAGCAACAAAACGAAACTGAACAAGTCGCGACTGCTGTAAACCAAATGACCGCATCGGTGTTAGAAGTTGCCCAAAATACCACTTCGGCAGCAGATAGTGCTTGCCAAGCTGCGGAACAATCATCGCAAGGTAAATTGGTTGTCGCCGATACAATTTCAAAAATAACGGACGTTTCAACCATTATTGTAGAAATCAAAGCCGACGTTAGCGAGCTCGCTAATAATTGTAACCATATTGGGGGGATCTTAGAGGTTATCAAACAAATAGCGGATCAAACGAACCTGCTAGCACTAAATGCCGCCATTGAGGCAGCGCGCGCGGGTGAGTCAGGGCGTGGTTTTGCTGTGGTTGCCGATGAAGTTAGGACACTGGCGAGTAGAACCCAAGCTGCCACGGTGCAAATTGAGCCTTCCGTACAAGAGTTACAAACAAACTTAAGGGAATGGAGTCAGGTGAGGCTCCAGAGTAAGGCTACTGCCGAACAATGCTCCGC
>JABSRS010000568.1 GCA_013214885.1 Gammaproteobacteria bacterium | reverse complement strand
TAACCACAACATCTCGAAACAGCCCTTCTCAGCGCAAGTACCAGCAACAGAAAAACTGGCTTGGTTATCTGAGCACCTAGCAAGTATTAACAATAAAATGACGCCAACCTGGCAAACAAAACGCATTGTCATGCCCACGGGTGAATTGAAAACGGCCAAAATTTTAGCCTTAGGACCTGTTACCTGGTATGTCGACAATCAAGCACAAAGCGCGGGCTTCGTCAGCCTTATCGCCAGTGAAGACACCACAGCGGCCAACTTATATAAAGCCGAGTTAACATTATCGACGCAAGACAGCGCCGGCTTAATCGAATTAATGAATACTGGTGCTGGGATGATTTCTTTCGATCCCCCCCTGACGCGCGCATTTAAAATAAATGGCCAGAAAGAATCACTCATTGATCACATCGGTAAAGGCGGAATATGGATCTTCCCGATTGTGTTCTTTGGTATTTTTGCGCTAATTATTGCCCTCGCCAAAACGATTCAATTTGTCCGTTTACCTAAGTTAATCCCAGCCTTTAACGAACGTTTTGCGCAGTTAGAAAAAATCACCAAAGCGGATGATAAATCGGCCGCAACCGAGGCATTATTAGCGCAAGCTAAAGGGATGCAGGCACAATTGATCGAGATTGCACGTCACTGTGACATTGGTCAAAAACGTGATGATCGCTTGTTCGCCAATTTACTGAGCAATAAACATAAGCTCGATTATTGGCTTGGCGCCATCGCTATCACGGCTGCAGTTTCACCCTTGCTAGGTTTACTTGGTACGGTTAGTGGCATGATTGAAACCTTTAAGTTAATGACCCTGTTTGGCGCGGGCGATCCAGCGGCAGTTTCTGGCGGTATCTCGCAAGCCTTAGTCACCACCGAATTAGGATTAGTGGTCGCGATACCGGCATTATTACTACATGCATTACTCTCAAGGCGCGTTAAAACTTACTACGGCGAATTAGAGTCATGTGGTGTTAATTTAAGTCAACTAGCAATCGAGGAATAGATCATGTCCTTTCATTCTTTTGATAATCCAGTGGTCTGGAGCATTTTAGCCTTAGGCTTTTTCTGCTATCAGTTACTAACCTATTACATTATTCGTGTTCACTCGGGTCATTACCAGCTCAAAGACGCCTCATGGATTGGCGCAACCGAAATATTCATTGGCGCCCTGCCACTACTGGGATTACTGGGTACTATTAGTGGCTTACTTGATACTTTCCATGCCATGTCATTAGGGGGTGCGTTAGATCAATCGGGTGCGTTAAGCCAGGGTATTGCCGATGCTTTATGGACCACCCAGCTCGGTTTAGTGGTTGCGATCCCTGCCTGGTTGCTGCTCGGACATATAAAACATTTAATCTCTAAGCAAGGAGCTGTTCATGCGGGCTAGTTTACAGCAAAGATTAGAACAAACGCACAATGGCATCGATTTGTCGCCATTACTGGACGTGGTTTTTATTCTGTTGATCTTCTTTATTGTGACCTCGGTGTTTGTCAAAGAAACTGGGGTTGAAGTCGATAAACCACAGGCTGTCTCGGCGCAACGTCTTGAAAATACCGTTATCATGATTGCTATTACCAGCAAAGGTGATGTCGTGTATGACAGCACCTCAATTGGCGTTGCTGGGGTGCGAAATACCATCGAGCAACTGCTCAATGTAAGAAAACGAGCAGTTGTTATTCAGGCCGATAAGCAAGTGATGACTGAGTTATTGGTTCAAGTGATTGATGAAGCGAAGCGAGCCGGCGCAGCTTCGGTCAATATCGCCACGGCGCTTTAATATGACTCAGCGAATAATTAGCAAAGTAAATCGTTTTCATAT
>JABSRS010000567.1 GCA_013214885.1 Gammaproteobacteria bacterium | reverse complement strand
TGGTCAATCACAAACCGTACGTTGTCGTGGCCAAGTTCAGACACAACGAAATACCTTGACCTATCGGAAGGAAGTAACGGAAATGGGCATGACGCCTTATCCGTACATGAAAGCCAATATCGATATTATTCTTAATGGCAAAGCGGTCGTTGATTTCAAGAATTTATGCGTGATGATCACCGAACAAGATGATAATTCGCCTTACCCAGTCGACTTGCCGGCTAATGTGTTGGCTAACATCGTTAAAGCCGTACCTGTTGTCGCGCTGGCGGCACCTGTTGTTGCATCAGCTGCTGAAGAATTAGACGAACGCGGAATTAATCCGTTTAAGTTCCCTGAGCGTCCGCTAATGCGGGTGATGACAGATTATAATTCGCCAAAAGAGAAGGGCGTTACCCCTATTCTTCACTTTGAAGCACCTCAAGTAGCTGGTCAAAATCGCGTGCCAAACCAAGCACCATTTACGCCGTGGCACATGTTTGAATTTGCCACTGGTAATATCTCAAACTGTTTTGGTCCTGATTTTGATGTTTACAAGGGCCGCATTCCACCGCGCACACCTTGTGGTGACTTACAAGTTGTTACTCAGGTCGTTGAAGTGAAAGGTAACCGCCTTGAACTTGAAAAACCATCAAGCTGTATTGCTGAATATTACGTGCCAGAAGATGCATGGTATTTCACTAAAAACAGCCATGACAACTGGATGCCATATTCACTAATCATGGAAATTGCATTGCAGCCAAACGGCTTTATCTCAGGTTACATGGGCACCACGTTAAAGTACCCAGAAAAAGATCTGTTCTTCCGTAATCTTGACGGCAGCGGCACTTTATTAAAGCAAATTGATTTACGTGGCAAAACCATCGTTAATAAATCTGTGTTAGTTAGCACAGCCATTGCTGGTGGCGCAATTATCCAAAGCTTTACGTTTGATCTTTTCGTTAAAGGGGAGAGGGGAGACGATGAGTTGTTCTACACGGGTAAGGCAGTATTTGGTTATTTCAGTGCTGACTCACTAACTAACCAATTAGGAATGGATAAGGGTAATACCACCAACCCATGGTTTGTTGATAACAACACCCCGAAATCAGACATCGAAGTGTTTGATCTGACCAACAAGGCACTGCCATTCTTTAGCGCGCCAGCCAACAAGCCATATTACAAGCTTGCTGGTGGTCAAATGAACTTTGTTGACACGGTATCGATTGTTGAAGGCGGCGGTAAAGCAGGTGTTGCTTATGTATTAGGCGAGCGCACCATTGATGCAACGGACTGGTTCTTCCGTTATCACTTCCATCAGGATCCAGTAATGCCTGGTTCATTAGGTGTCGAAGCAATTATCGAGCTGATGCAGACTTACGCGCTTAAAAATGACTTGGGTGCACAGTTTACCAACCCACGTTTTATTGCACCATTGACCAAGGTTGATTGGAAATATCGTGGACAGATCACCCCAGTTAATAAGCAAATGTCATTGGATGTTCACATTACCGAAGTGGTGACAGAATCTGGCGAAGTGCGCTTAATTGGCGATGCGAACCTGTCGAAAGATGGTCTACGAATTTACGAAGTGAAGAACATCGTACTTTCTATCGTCGAAGCATAAGTAGAAGCTTAAGTCGAAGCGTAAACATCATAAAATAATAACAAGAGTCACTGCCAATACTGAACGACGTTGGCAGTGAATGAGGATTAAAAATGTCAAATTTGAATTTTTCAACCAACAATCGCATTGATTGGAATTGGAATGTTAGTGCTAGAGCCATAGAGACTGATACGTTAGCACTTAAAGCCGCGTTAATGGATTTAGAACAACCACTATATG
>JABSRS010000566.1 GCA_013214885.1 Gammaproteobacteria bacterium | reverse complement strand
TCTAATTAATATATGCCAATAATGATGTTATTGGTTACTGAAATTTTAATGATAAAAGTGGAGTTGTTATGGCCTGGAATGAGCCTGGTAATAAGGGTAAAGATCCCTGGGGTGGTAATAAGGGTGGTAAAGACCAAGGACCCCCTGATCTTGATCAAGTGATTGGTGACCTAAGTAAAAAGGTCAGCAGTTTATTTGGTGGTAAATCTGGCAAGGGTAATGGTGGTGGCACCAATCTTTCTGGTCCTGGTATTGTCTTATTTGGTGTTATTGCTGTTGCTATCTGGGCGGTTAGTGGTTTTTACACCATTAAAGAAGCCGAGCGTGGTTTCGTCTTACGCTTTGGTCAGTCTTATGAAACCGTTGATCCAGGTTTACACTGGAAAGCAACCTTTGTTGATAACGTGATCCCAGTTGATATTCGCTCTATTCGTTCATTCTCTTCTGCAGGTTTCATGCTAACTAAAGATGAAAACGTGGTTCGAGTTGAAATGGATGTTCAGTATCGGGTAATCGATCCTGAAAAATTCCTGTTTAGTGTGGTTAATCCTGCTAACTCAATGAGTCAGGCAATGGACAGTGCGTTGCGCTATGTTGTTGGTCATACTTCGATGAATAATTTGTTAACAACGGGTCGTGAAGTAGTTCGTCAGCAAACCGAAGTTGAACTACGCAAAATTATCGAACCTTATAATTTAGGGCTAGAAATTGTTGATGTTAACTTCTTGCCTGCACGTCCTCCTGAAGAAGTTAAGGGCTCATTTGATGATGCTATTGCTGCACAGGAAGATGAAGAGCGTTATATTCGTGAAGCAGAAGCTTATGCCTTAAGTATTGAGCCGCAAGCACGTGGTCGCGTTCGTCGCCTCCAGCAAGAAGCTCATGCATATAAAGAGCAAGCAATCTTAAAAGCTACTGGTGAAGTTGCACGATTTAACCAAATACTGCCGCAATATCAAGCAGCTAAAGAAGTTACTCGTCAACGTATCTATCTTGAAACGATTGAAAGTGTTTATGCTAATACCAGTAAAGTGATTGTCGATGTTGATGGTGGCAATAATATGATGTACCTACCGCTAGATCAGATTATTAAACAGTCAAAATCTAATGCCGGTTCACGCAATCCAGCATTAAACAATTTAAACATACCGCGTAATACCAGCAGCGTAACCGATGATAGCTTACGCAGTTATTCGCGTGATGCGACTCGCCAAGGGAGAAATTAATCATGAAACGTTTAGGATTAATTGTAATTGGAGCCCTAGCATTGGCCGCTTACTTATCACTTTTTGTGATTTATGAAGGTCAACGCGGGATTAAAGTACGTTTTGCCGCGGTATTAAAAGACGACAGCGGTGCGACCGTTATTTATCAACCCGGTTTGAATTTTAAAGTACCATTCATTGATAAGGTACGAGTGCTCGATGCCCGTATTCAAACGCTTGATGGTGAACCAGATCGTTTTGTAACCTCAGAGAAAAAAGATTTAATCGTTGATTCTTATGTTAAATGGCGAATTAAAGACTTTTCTACTTATTACCTAGCCACTGGTGGCGGTAATAAATTTAATGCTGAGAACTTACTGAAACAAAAAGTCAGTGACGGCCTACGTAACGCGTTTGGTACTCGTACCATTTCAGAAATTGTCTCAGGCGAACGTAGTGAGCTAATGGACGAAGCATTAAGAGATGCCTCAGTAAAAGCAGTAGATCTTGGGATTGAGCTAGTCGATATGCGCGTTAAGCAAATCGAATTACCACAAGCTGTTCGTAGTAGTATTTACCAACGGATGCGTGCTGAACGTGAAGCTGTTGCCAAAGAGCATC
>JABSRS010000565.1 GCA_013214885.1 Gammaproteobacteria bacterium | reverse complement strand
GTCGTACTAGCTTGTAAATTAGCTTCACTACCTTGCGGTTTCGACTTGAATACCCATTGATATGTAATAAGATCCCGATCTTTATCAACACTGCGCAGGCCATCGAGCTTGACCACTGATCCCGTTTTTACATTTTGGTTAATACCTGCAATAGCTATTGGCGCTTGATTATTGGCTAGTGCAGGTGTTGCAGTTTTTGAACCACTGCTATCACAGCCAAAAAGGATTGGTACAATGGCTAATAAAAATAGCCAACTCGGTTTTATATTCATTGATTTCATCCTGAACAAGGAAAATAGTGAGGGTTACACCAATTCACTCTTTTTACATTAACGTCTTACCTCTTATACCGAACCAGATAAGCAAACCCGTAATTTTTATTCATATTATTTTTCAATAACCAAGAGCGCTAAAATCTGCGCTCTTGGTTAGTTGACTTAATATCAGTTACTGGTAAATATGTACGTTGCCGCCAAATAATAGTCATCGTTATCTCTGCTGATTACCGCATAAGAAAGCGTTACTTCTTCGCCATCAGTCAGTGGAGAAAATAGTTCCACATGGATTTTTTCGCCCGCTTTAATAACCTGCCCCACTGTAACGCCTGTAATATAAGGTGTTACATTATTAGTTACATCCATAGCAAACACTTCATCAATCGTGAAATCTTGGCCGACCGCTTCAAGCGTGAAACTTCCCAATTTATATGCCGTTGGCTTAGGCGCTGAATTAAATGTTTTGTTAACCGTTACAATCTCAGGAACAAATGCCCAAGTTTTAGGTTCTGGATCGTTACCGAAAACCAACTTCAACTCGTTTTTCACCGGCTCAGTGGCAGTAATTTTTACATTATCAGCAGTGCTTTGTAATGCTCCGTCACTGACGGTAAGTGACAAGACATATTCACCGACCAGATCAGCGGTAAAACTTGGAACTGATATCAACGTATTGTCCAGCTCTGCAACACTGCTTTCAGGCTTCGACACAAAAGCCCACTCATACAAGAGTGCATCATTATTACTATCAGAGCTTGCACTACCATCCAATGATACCTCCGTTCTTATTACCACAACTTGATCATCACCTGCGACTGAAATTGGCGCCACGTTAGCAGGTTCAAGTGTAATAATGACGGTATCTTCGACACTTACTTTACCATCTGACACGGTCAATTTAAGTGTGTATTGACCCTGTACACTTGCATTGAGAACCGCTGATTTTTTATCACTGTTATCCAATGTTGGGGTACTGTTGCTCGGCTTTTTAGTCAGCACCCAGCTATAAACTAAAGTATCGCCATCAGCATCTGTCGCTTCACCTTGTAGTTGCACAGCCTCACCAATGGCATAAGTGTTATCTGTTCCCGCATTCACTGTCGGCACAGAATTAACGGCTTCAGGAACCACTTCGATGGTTAATTGAGCAGGAGAACTCTTCGCTTTACCATCACTAACGACCAACTCGATAACATAACTACCCGCTTTATCAGCCATAAATTCAGGAGCAACAGCATCAGCTTTACTTAAAGCGGCTTGACTGCCTTCGGGCTGGGTTTTAAACGACCATAAATAGGTGATTAAATCCCCATCTTTATCTATACTTTTTTTACCATCAAGCTCCACCAGTGCGCCAACTGTAACGTTTTGGTTAGCCCCAACTATAGCCACTGGTGCCTGATTTTTATCTATGCTTGGCTTATTTGGCGAGTCAGAATCTCCGCCATTACATGCGACCAGCACAGGTACTGCTAGCAAGAAAAATATCCATTTCAATTTTTGTTTCATCATGTTGTATCCTTATTTATTAAATAGTGCGATAGCAGCAGCCGG
>JABSRS010000564.1 GCA_013214885.1 Gammaproteobacteria bacterium | reverse complement strand
CCACGATCAGCACCCAAAGCTAACGCAGTACGCAGTTGTTCTTGACAAGGTTTCTCGCCAACAGTAACAACGATAACTTCAGTTGCTACGCCAGCTTCTTTTAAGCGAACTGCTTCTTCGACTGCAATTTCACAAAATGGGTTAATTGCCATTTTCAAGTTGCTTAGGTCGACATCAGTATTATCAGATTTAACACGTACTTTGACATTAGCATCAACAACGCGCTTAATCGGCACAAGAATTTTCATAAATACGATCCTTTACCATCAAAATTGGGCCAATAAACTTGGCGTAATAAAACATCCGTTTAAATTACTTAATCTTTACCATTACGTCAATAGAAACTTTGGTTTACCTTAAGGTTAATTGACTCAATTTATCAAAAAAAATGCATTTGACCCTATTAATATTATTTTGCTCGACCTATAACACTTGTTTTTCTCGTAAAAGTACTGCAACTAAGGGATACTGATCTTTCTGCAATCTAATGAGAATACAATGAAATACAAATTCCCTGCACTAGTTTTCTTACTTGGTACCACATTATTAACCAGTGGTTGCTCTGATGATGTTGGCAAAGTTAGTTTAGGCATGTTTACGACTAAAGATATTTTTATTGATGCAAAGAAAGACCCTCAGATCCCAGGTGTTACCTGTCACATTAGCCATATTGAGGCAAATTTTGACTTGTCCGATCCTTCTAACTCCAGCATTGCCTGTCGTCAAACTGGGGAAATATTACCACAGCACATCGCTGCGATAGACAAAAGCAAAAATGGTGAAGTCATATTTAGCGAATCTTTAAGCATTTTATTTAAGAGCCTTAAGGTCCGTCGTATTTATGATAAAGAGAATAACTCGCTACTTTATTTATCTTATTCGACCAAAGAAACCAATGGTAGCCACAAGCATGCATTGTCTACGGTCAGTTTATTTAATACCAAGGCTGATACTTCTAAATAATTGTTATTTTGAATAAAAATTGGTTAAACAAACCGATTACTAACTAGTAACAATATTTATTTAGATAAAAATCAATGACCTATCTTATGGCATATTTTTTGAATGTTTAGAATGAAAGTTAATTTAAAATTTAAGGACACATGATGACAATATTTACCATGATAGTTTGGATTGTTGCAATCTCCGTTATTGGCGGTTTAATTAAAAGCTATAATAATAAGCCAGTACAAGCTTCCACTAGCTCTCAAGATGATGCCATTGATCGACTGATCAAAATTAATGCAAACTTAAACAAAAAGATCACTGCTCTCGAAGAACGAGTGATTACTTTAGAAGCAATCGTTACTGATGAAGGCTATGAGTTGAAACAAAGAATTGGTGACTTATAATATATGATTATAAAAAAAATATTGAGATAACTGAATAATCTATTGTTGTGAATTTCGTCTGCTAAGCTCTAAGAAACTGATCTATCGATCTTGTGATGGGTTGGTATCTATCGGAGTAACGCAAATGAATACAATAATCGAAACTCAAGCGACAGGTTTGGCAAATATAAACTGTAATAGCAATTCCTTATCTTGTCACCTCTACCTTGATGCCTTTAAAGTACCTCTAAATATTCAAGATGACATCATTTCTGAAACCAGAAAATTAAAAGTCGCTAATGCGGGTAATATCGCCAAAGTGCTTGATAAGTGCTACGCAATTTAATCTTGTGCTTGTTGTGGGAGTTGCGGAAACTCACGGCAAGCATCGCGCAAACGTCGATTAAAGACACCGAACACCGCGATGCCCGCTAATACCAGCACTTCAAAAACGTAGAGTAATATTATCCGAGTTGGTGTTAGGTGATGGAATTGGGGTAAATCAACTAATAGAA
>JABSRS010000563.1 GCA_013214885.1 Gammaproteobacteria bacterium | reverse complement strand
ACAGTATGACTGCTTAATGGTTTTTTGCCATGAATGTCACACATATTTATTATGCAACCATTGGTTTTTTTTAAATAAGGCGCACATGCCTGAGATAGAAATAATGGTGCAATCATATTTGTGGCAAATAAATTAGTCACTTGGCTCGGTGTAATATCACCTACCTCGGTTGGGAAAAATGTAGAGGCGTTATTAATCAGTACATCTAATCGTGAGGATTTTTCAATAATCTGCGACACTAAACCGTCAATAACTGCAATATCGGTTAAATCAGCTTGAATACAGTAAGCCGAATTGGCACGTTGTTGATTGAGTTCTAGTGCCAAGTCACTGGCAGCATCTCTCGAATGGTTATAATGAATGACCACGTGATAGCCATTTGCATGTAATTTTCTGGCAATGGCGGCACCAATTCTTTGGGCGGCACCCGTGATCAAAGCAACTTTTGTGGACATCGTGTGCAACTATTGAAATAAATAGAATTATAGCAGTTTTTTAGGCTGTAAATCTGGAGTTTATTCACTAAACGTATTTGATTTAAGTTTGGTTAATAGTTAATTTCGTTGAAATTGTCACAATATACTTGAGTAGAGCATTTGAATCAGGTAATAATATAATTAACTTATTTTTTTAGATAATAAATATTATCTGTTGCACCAATAACAGGGAGAGTTTTAAATGAGTGTTGACAAGTTTAGACTAATCACCAGAAGTGATTTCGATGGATTAGTGTGTGCTGTGCTCTTAAGATATATTGATATTATTGATGAGATTAAATTTGTCCATCCTAAAGACATGCAAGATGGTAAAATTGAGGTGACAGCGCGAGATATCACCACCAACCTTCCTTATGTTGAAGGCGTTAACATTTCTTTTGATCATCACTTATCCGAAGTAAAAAGAAACGATTCAGATCTTATCAATCATATTATCGATCCTGATGCTCCTTCTGCCGCCCGCGTTGTTTGGCGTCACTATGGTGGGCACGAGACATTCCCTCTGGAATGGGATGATATGATGACTGCCGTTGACAAAAGTGACTCAGCACAATTTGAAATGAGCGATATTTTAGTGCCAACGCGCTGGGATTTACTCAATTTTATTATGGATGCCCGTACCGGTCTTGGTCGATTCCGCGATTTTAGAATTTCCAATTATCAATTAATGATGGAATTGATCGATTTGTGTCGCAAGACCTCGATTGACCAAATAATGCAACATCCTGATGTCGTCGAACGGATCGAACTTTATTTGGAGCAACAAGATTTATTCAAGCAACAAATTACCCGCTGTTGCAAAATTTATGACAATTTAGTGGTGTTGGACTTACGTGACGAAGAAATTATATATGCTGGCAATCGTTTTATTATTTATGCGATGTACCCACTGTGTAATATTTCAATCCACATGATGTGGGGATTCCAACGTCAAAATATTGTATTTGCTACCGGTAAATCAATTTTCGACCGTTCTTCTAACACCAACGTTGGCGACTTGATGCTAGCCTATGAAGGTGGTGGGCATAATGCTGCAGGAACTTGCCAAATCAGCATAGAACAAGCCCCTAAAGTCCTAAAAGAGTTAGTTAAGCAAATTAACCAAGACGGTTAGTTCCTTAATTGGCGACAAACATTTTTTTTGCTCGTTGCCACCATTTAATTGATAAATGGGGCAACAGTAATCTAATTGGCATTCTAATTAAATGACTACGGATGTACAAAACACGCAAGTTCGACACTCCGTCCTAATCAGCTGCTGTGATAGAGCACAAAAACGTGACGAAAGCAGATATCGAGCAAAGGTTGCTTGGTTATTGTGCGACACACACTTGGGTAGGCCACAAGCTATCAGCCGCCTGTTTCCAC
>JABSRS010000562.1 GCA_013214885.1 Gammaproteobacteria bacterium | reverse complement strand
ACAGTTTAAAAATGGGAGAAGCTTAAGCCTTTGTTGGATTAACACCAAAAAAATATAGCTCTGGTGGTAAAGTATTCATGATGGGCATTGGTAAAAAAGGAGGGGTTAAAGAATTAAGAGCCGCTTTATATCAGGGCACGATGTCGGTAGTCACCCAATTACCTGAAGAGCCAAAAACAGTGAAGCAAGTATGGCTGATTCAGTTGGTGCAACGAGTGGGCGTCAAACGAACGTGTATTACTCTGGCAAATAAGACCGTCAGGACTGCTTGGGCAATGTTAAGGCATGAAACCCCATATGAACAACAATTATTAATTAAAACCTAACGCAACGAAATACAAAGAATTTTACAGTAATGATTCAGCATAAACGGTAAGACCAACCTATTAAAACCTGTGTAACTCGCAAGCCATAAAAGGCTGTGAAAGCGAAGAGGATAATAGGTGCGCAAACATCATTGGCTAGAGGGTAGCACTCTCAACAAAAAGCCGTATGTACGACCGCATCTTATTCTGTTTTATGTGAGATTATTAGTTGTATATTTATACCCCATAATTACCCAATAGCGTTAATCGCTCGACATTATAGTATTACGCACCTGCCGTGCAACCAATCCCCAAAACATGTAAATGGGTAATTAAAACAAATAAAACTTAACGATTGATGTCGTCCGTTTAACCGTCAATATTTTATGAGGCTCTAAATTTTTTACGCCATAAATAAACAGCAATTTTTCGCGCTCGCAGTGATAATATCTATTGCCGCGCGTAACTCATGGTATATTCCCAGTTTTGGATAATCCATGATCACCTCCCCGTATCCCTCCGTGCTGAGCTTACCCCAAATAAACCCTGGCGTTGTAACGGTACTCGAGTATTTGATCATAAAATTCCCTCGTATTAACCCTGCTATTTGGCGACAACGCATGAGTGATGGTAAAGTGCATCGTCATGATCATAGCCTTATCACCGCGCAATCCCCGTTTAAGGCGCAAGAACGGATTTATTATTACCGCGAGGTTGAAAGCGAGCCAGTGATTGCGGCCGCAGAGGCGATAATTTACCAAGACGCCCATATTCTCGTGGCCTACAAACCTCATTTTTTACCGGTAATCCCTGGCGGAGTTTTTGTCAATGAGTGCCTGCAAAATCGGCTGCGCCGAGCAACGGGGATCAAGTCTTTACAAGCGGTTCATCGCTTAGATAGAGTCACGGCGGGACTGGTTATTTTCTCGGTGAACCCAGCAACGCGTCATTTATATCATCATTTATTTGAATCCGGCCAAATACAAAAAACATATCAAGCCATTGCCCGTATTAATGATGGTCAACAGTTAATTGATCAACATTTGGTGGGGAAATCGTGGGAAGTTAACAACCGATTGGTGCGATCGCAACCGCGCTTTACCATGCAAGTTGTCGAGGGTGAAAGTAATAGCCATTCCATCATTACCTGCATTGAGCAATCTGTCGTTGAGGCATTATTTGAGCTGCGCCCAATCACTGGAAAAACCCATCAACTGCGTGTTCACATGCAATGCCTCGGTTTTGGCATAAAACACGATAAATACTACCCCGTACTACAGCCACTATCTAGTGACAATAATGACGCGCCGCTACAGCTACTGGCCAAAAGCCTCAACTTTATTGATCCTGTGACTAAGGTGCCAAGATCCTTTAGTGCCGCGCGTAATTTGTCGCTCAGCGACATATGTGACTAGGTAATGAAAGCAATAAAACTTAACATTTAATCCAGACTGTTTTACCATCTAAATTTTATGGGTGTCTAATCTTTTAGTCTGACATTCAAACATTTTTTTGTTAACGTATTGTTTGTTATAAGTTAGATACGTAATGAAATATATATAAATAAGTTTCGGATCGCG
>JABSRS010000561.1 GCA_013214885.1 Gammaproteobacteria bacterium | reverse complement strand
AATGACCGAACTATCTGGCGAAGACGCCGCAGCTTTCGAACAATTCATGGAAGCGCTAAACGATTGTGATGATACTCAAGAAGTTTACCATAACGCTGAATTAGTTTAGTAATTCACTAAACTAATTCATTTAGTTAAACAACATGAACCTATGTTCACGCTGTTATTCAGCAGTGGCCATAGGTTTTTTATTACGCTTTATTTACCTTGGTCATCGGTATTACAATGTTAATGCCATCCCCTGCGTCGACAACTTAGACTTAGCTCGCAGTGGTGCTATTTGGCCACAAAATTCAAAGCCAACCGCCTGGTACAGATTGACTGCGATTAAATTTGAAGTAGTGACGTCTAACAATATTGTATTGAGCTTATTGGTTCTGGCCCAAGTAATAATATATTCAAGCAATCGCTTAGCTACCCCTTGGCCGCGGGCTTTGGGTGAGACCCACATTTGATAAACATGCGCTGTAGCGTCATCACAATGACGGTGCACTCCGAAAGCTAACCCTAACGGGACACCATCAATTTCAGCGATAAGTGGTAACAGGTATTTATTGTGATCACTAGAGCCTAAACGATTAGCCCATTGCGCACTTGTAAGATTTGATTCTTGCTCAAAGGTTGAGCCAAATGAATCAGGAGAGTCTTGCAATGACATTAAACGCACCGCTTGGTAAGTCTGCCAATCCTTGCGAGTAAGTACTGTTACTTTTATAGCACTCAAAACGTTTAGACTGCCTGTGCTATAAATATTGCACAACCTAATGATATAAACGTCGAGGTCAAAATAATAATCAACAGCCAATTATTAGTGAGCAATTGAGGTTGTTGCTTAGCGTTGAAATCGTGAAGCATTAGCCCAACCGAACCTTTGAATTTTCCAAATCGATTTAACTGATATGATGATTGCTTGGGTAACTTAACGAAATAATCTGGATTATTTTTTAGAAAATTACGCAGTGTTTGGTTATCAATCGCCGTTTCTTTTGATAATGCAAAAATGCCAACGCCTTTTGGTGACGCCAGATTAATACTATTCAAAATCAATTGTAATTGATTAGAGTTCATTATAAATCCTATATTAAATCGTTATTATGCTGTTGAAGATTGCTGTTTTTCAAGCATTAGCAAAATACATCCAGCCAAAAATGATACATGAATAGACGTTAAATTTATTAAGCTAAATTTTTCTATCCCTAACTCGCTGAATAAGACCAAGAACCCAATAGCTCCAACCATAATAACCACAATTTTAAAAAAATAATGAAAACGACCAAGTCGTTGTAAAACAAATTGTTCAAACAATAGTGCGATCATTAAGCCAATAGTTGATGACAGTAAATATGGAAGAAATTGATGTTCACTTGCAAGTAAATTATCTTTATATAGATCAAAAAAATAAAAAACCACAGGAAAAACAACCAGCAATATCAATATATGTTTAATTTTACTTATTTTCACCATGCCCGCCACTGTTGATCAACCCGCCACTTTAGTTAAGAAAAAGCCAAAGCCTGAAAATAAAGTGACACCGATCACCATCATGATGGTTAACGTTTTTGACTCTGTCATCGATTTTAACAAGGCGACCTTAGTTAAAGAGCCCGTAGCGATTAATGCATTGGTTTTGATATCATCTTTGGTTTGCTGGTCCATTATCTGTCCTTGTAATATTTCTACTTGATAAGCGTTTCAATAAGTACATCAATAGCACTGTACATCAATAGCACTGTACATCAATAGCACTGTACATCAAAAGGATAGCACAGGAATTATGCAATAGTCTGGCAAAAAAAGGCTATATCCTAATTAGCTGTGTGGGGTACATAATTCATTGAAAGTGTTGGTATTTGATAAAGCAAGCTTGAGCAGCATGGATGCTGCGCCAGAGCC
>JABSRS010000560.1 GCA_013214885.1 Gammaproteobacteria bacterium | reverse complement strand
AGGGCAATCCTAGGCCTCATCGTTCGAGTCGTCCAAGACTTGTTCCTATTCATCCCTGACATTAGTTTTACGACTAATGTAAACACATCCTGTGTCTATCACATTCCTTGTCGTTAACCTTCCTGATTAACTTCAACGCATCCTGCGTTTTCTCCTTTACCATTCCGTGGTGGCTAGTCTTCCTGACTAACTTCAACGCATCCTGCGTTTTCTCCTTTACCATTCCGTGGCTGCTAGTCTTCCTGACTAACTTCAACACATCCTGTGTTTTCTCCTTTTGGATCCATTCTGGTCATCATCCTGATTAACCAATTTACATCCTGTAATTTGTTTGGGTTATTAATTAAGGGGTCAATCTCAAACTAGTTATCCCGCACTAAAACTTATAAACTAATAAGTTGCGACAAAGACTTGTTTCGTCATCCTGATAAAACGCTTCCTTTCCACGCTTTAAATATTAGACTTTTGCCTAATATAAGCAACCCACTCTGTGGTTAATTTCCATTGTCTATATTAATGTAACATTACAAAAAATAAATAAATTGATTAATTTCAGCAACTTAAGATACAACCAGTAACTGAGCCGGTTAATTTACGCCATTAATCCTACATCTTTGTAAGAGATCTCGCACAAAGAAAAACAGTAAACTCCCACGAGGCTAAAATTCGTAGCTGAACTCCACCGTAAATTTTGTTTGATCATGGCTGTCGCCACCAATCACATGCTCAATTTCTATTGCCATTTCAAAGCCTGGAATTGGCTCCTCATACTCTAATTTAATGTGGGAAAACGTTAGTTAAAACCATTAATAGGAGTATCCAACTAACGAACAAACCAAATTCGAAGCGTTGATCTAATTCTTTACTATTGATTATTTCCTTAATATTGACATGGCATTAACCAGTGCGTGGATAGATTTTAAGACTGGACAAATATGAGATGGGCTGAGATCAACGATAAAAGATTGAAGCCTCACCCCCGATGATTTTTTTGGTGTTAAAATGATATAATAGTCGATGCTCTAAGCTCAGTTGTCCTGCTTGCAGGGCTGAATCTAGCTCCTGCTGAATAATGTTTTTTAGCTGATATTCTTCCTTTAAGCCTAGATTAAACAAGGTCGCGCAACCGCGTCCTTGCTTTTTTGATTCGTACATCGCCAGATCTGCGTTTTTTAGTAACTCATTAATACTTACCGCCTGTCTGGGATAAAGTGTAACGCCAATACTCAAAGTCGCCCTAATTTCCTTGTTAGCAAGGACAAAAGACTGATTAAATTGTTCAAGTAAGTATTGGGCAAAATCCATCATCTCAAACATCTTATCGCCATAAGGTAAAACCACGGCAAATTCATCACCACCAAGACGCGCAACCATCGCTTTACGGTATTCAAGGTATTTATATTGACTGCAATATTGTCGCGTGGCCTCAGTCATCCTATCTGCAACCCCAATCAATAATGCATCCCCAACATCATGACCCTCGTTATCATTAATTTTTTTTAAATGATCTAAATCGATAAAAAGCATCGCAAATGAGTGATCTTTTACTGGCCGTTTAGCCACAGCTTTTTTAAAAAGTCATTAAAACACCGTCTATTCGCTAACGAGGTTAATTCGTCCTGGTAGGCTATTTTCGTCATTTTGTGATGGCAGTGTGTCAATCTGAGGGGCATTTTATCCAGGGAATTTGCTAATTGGCCGATTTCATCATCACGTTCAAGAGTAAAGCTAATGACTTTATTGTGATCGGTCATTAATTGGCTTTTTGCCGCCAACTCTTGTAACGGAAATAACAATTTCCTGGCTAAAAAAAAAGCCATTGGCAACACGGCAACCATTAAGGCGGCTAAAACGGCCAACATACTGATGATTAACTTTTTATTATAATAGTCA
>JABSRS010000559.1 GCA_013214885.1 Gammaproteobacteria bacterium | reverse complement strand
AGCATCAATAAATAACGCTTTAATTATTTCTATTTGCCCACCGCAATATAAAGGGGATGACCAAAAAGAGTCTCTGGCAGAAATTGCACATTTAGTAAAGACCCATGGCTTAAAAGTGGTCGGCACCCAATCACAAAAACAAAGTTCAACTCAAAGGGTTAACGTATTAGGTGAAGGGAAACTGCTAGAAATAGCGCGTCTCACGGGCAATAAAGGTGTGGTTGATGATGAATCTGAAGGTCAATACTCACTAGATGACGCGCCATTATCTGAAATACCATCAGAGGACCTTCCTTTTGCTTGTGCTGATGTTGTGGTGTTTGATTGTGATTTAACCCCGTCTCAGCTGCGTAATGTCGAGAATCAACTAGGCGTAGAAGTCTTTGACCGTACTGGCATTATCATTGAAATCTTTAGTCGCCATGCCCGAACCAAAACAGCGAAGCTACAAGTTGAGATCGCTCGCCTAAATTATGTTGCGCCGCGACTGCGTGAAACTTCTTGTGGCGATAGAGAACGTCAAATGGGTAAAGGCGCTGGCGAAACTACGCTAGAGCTAAACCGCCGTAAGGTCCGTGATCAATTAGCAGATCTTCGACGCGAATTGCTCAATGTTCAAACTGAAATGGAAGGTCGCCGTACTCAGCGTTCTGATCTTTTTTGTGTCGCATTGGTTGGCTATACCAATGCTGGTAAGTCATCGCTGATGCGATCGATTACTGGTAGTGATGTTGTCGGTGAAAACAAACTGTTTGCGACGCTTGATACCACTGTCAGGGCATTGTATCCAGCCACTCAACCTCGAATATTGGTGTCTGATACTGTCGGGTTTATCAAAAAATTACCGCACGATTTAGTGGCCTCATTTCATTCAACCTTAGCAGAAGCGCACGATGCTTCATTGCTGTTATATGTGGTAGATGCCTCTGATCCTTCGTTTCGTTTGCAGCTAAAAGTAGTCAATGAAGTGTTGGCTGAAGTCGGCGTTGAAGACAGTAAGAAATTACTGATCCTCAACAAGTCTGACTTACTTAGCGCTGAGCAACAACAAGCGCTGATGGTTGAGTTTCCTGATGCGATGATGACATCGGCCCGCAATAAGGATGATGTCAGTAAATTGCATCAATATATCGTTGAAGTTTCACAGCAAGAGATGATTGAAGAGGAAATTCTTATTCCTTATACCACTAAAGGTATCATCGGTGAAATTCGTTCAACCATGAGCGTCACTAAGGAAGAGTATGAATATGATCACGTAAAACTCACGGTACGAGCTAACGCGATCGATTTAGAAAAACTGAAAAAGCGGATGCTAGGCTTATAAACGCCAGCGGTTAAGTTAATACTTACGCTCTAACAGCCCCTATTTAGATAACCTAAATAGGGGCTGTTCTGTATGCACTACTATCTCGATTAATGCCTGAGAAATATTTGAACTTAATGACTATAATTAAGTAACGCTCGGAGAAGGTTTGCGCCATTGGCGCGACCTTAATTGACCTAGGGATGGATAATACACTTAGCTGGTAACCACAAATTGTAGAGAATGAACTGCAAGTTCCTGACTCATTCTAATGATGTGTGTAGTGGTACAGTGAATTTGGCCACCTAACTAGAGGTGATATACTCATCTCGACTTAATTTAGGTTAGAAGAATATAGGGAAGAATATAGGACAGGCATATTTATCTCTTTGGGAAGAATATATGGGAAGAATATAGGACAAGAATATAGGACAGGCATATTTATCTCTTTGATATTTGATTTTATGATATTTTGGTCTAAGATCTCCCTGTGTAAAAAACAAACAGGTGATTATCATGACGCGTGCCAGGTACAGTCAGATTGACTTAAGTGAAACCACTTTTTATCATGTGATAAATCGTTGTGTTCGGCGA
>JABSRS010000055.1 GCA_013214885.1 Gammaproteobacteria bacterium | reverse complement strand
TCATATTGCTGAAGGCAGCTTGGAATATCGTCATTCTTATATGGAAGCACGAGACGTCAAGCGCGTAGGTTACATTGTCATTTCGAGTGACCGTGGCCTATGTGGTGGCCTGAACATTAACTTGTTTAAACAGACGATGAAAGATGCGGCGCAATGGTCAACCAAAGGTGCAGAAATTGATTTTGCATTAATTGGTACCAAAGCAGTGACATTCTTTAATAGCTTTGGTAATGGCAATGTTATTGCACAAACTTCTGGTTTGGGTGATAAGCCGTCATTAAAAGAGTTAATCGGTAGTGTTCAGGTAATGCTTAACGCATACGACGAAGGTAAATTGGATCGTTTATATGTGGTTTACAACAAGTTTGTAAACACCATGATTCAGACACCGGCGATCGATCAATTGTTACCTTTGCCAAAGCAAGAGGCAGAATCAGAGAAATCTCATCATTGGGATTACCTCTACGAACCAGACGCTAAAGAATTGCTAGATACACTTCTTGTGCGCTACGTAGAGTCTCAGGTTTATCAAGGTGTGGTAGAAAACGTGGCCTGTGAAATGGCAGCACGTATGGTAGCGATGAAGTCTGCTACTGATAACGCATCTGATATGATCGACGATTTGCAACTTGTTTATAACAAAGCACGTCAAGCAAGCATCACTCAAGAATTGGGTGAGATTGTTGCTGGCGCAGCTGCAGTTTAGGCTTAGATTTAATAAACTTAGAGGATAGATCATGAGTTTAGGTAAAGTAATCCAGGTAATCGGCGCTGTTGTGGATGTTGAATTTCCACAAGACGCAGTACCAAAGGTATATGACGCACTAGAAACCACCAATGGTGATTTCAAGTTAGTGCTAGAAGTTCAGCAGCAGCTGGGCGGTGGCGTAGTTCGTACTATCGCCATGGGTTCATCTGACGGTTTACGTCGTGGACTTGAAGTATCAAACACCGGTCGTCCAATCATGGTACCAGTAGGCGTTAAGACGCTTGGTCGTATCATGAACGTACTTGGTGAGCCAATCGATGAGGCTGGTCCTATCGGTGAAGAAGAGCGTTGGGAAATCCACCGCGATGCTCCGACTTACGAAGAGCAAGCATCTTCTAACGATTTGTTAGAAACTGGTATCAAAGTAATCGATCTAGTTTGTCCATTCGCTAAGGGTGGTAAAGTAGGTTTATTCGGTGGTGCTGGTGTTGGTAAAACTGTAAACATGATGGAATTGATCCGTAACATCGCGATCGAGCACTCAGGTTACTCAGTATTTGCTGGTGTTGGTGAGCGTACTCGTGAAGGTAACGATTTCTACCACGAAATGAACGAATCTAACGTACTTGATAAAGTATCGTTAGTTTACGGTCAAATGAACGAGCCTCCAGGTAACCGTTTACGCGTAGCGTTAACTGGTCTTACTATGGCTGAAAAGTTCCGTGATGAAGGTCTTGATGTACTACTTTTCGTAGATAACATCTACCGTTACACACTTGCGGGAACAGAAGTATCTGCACTTCTTGGTCGTATGCCATCAGCAGTAGGCTACCAGCCAACACTTGCTGAAGAAATGGGTGTATTGCAAGAGCGTATCACTTCTACTAAGAAGGGTTCTATCACTTCAATCCAAGCGGTATACGTACCTGCGGATGATTTGACCGATCCGTCTCCTGCAACAACATTTGCTCACTTAGATGCAACCGTTGTACTTTCTCGTGACATCGCTTCTCGTGGTATTTACCCGGCAATCGATCCATTAGATTCTACTTCTCGTCAACTTGATCCATTAGTTGTTGGCCAAGAGCACTATGAAGTAGCACAAGGTGTTAAGTTGACTCTTCAGCGTTACAAAGAGCTGAAAGATATCATCGCGATCCTTGGTATGGACGAGCTGTCTGAAGAAGATAAGCAGTCGGTAACTCGTGCCCGTAAGATTGAGCGTTTCTTATCTCAACCTTTCTTCGTTGCTGAAATCTTTACTGGTGCTACTGGTAAATACGTTTCACTTAAAGATACTATCGCAGGATTCAAAGGCATTTTAGCTGGCGACTACGATAAACTTCCAGAACAAGCGTTCTACATGGTTGGTAGTATCGACGAAGCTGTTGAGAAAGCAAATAAGCTTTAATCGGCTAGGAGAATAGTATGGCTGCTATGACTGTACAGCTTGATGTTGTAAGCGCAGAAGAAAGTATTTTTTCTGGTCGCGTTGAATCAGTTCAAGTAACTGGTGAAGCGGGTGAGCTAGGTGTTATGCCTGGCCACGCACCACTGCTTACTAGCATCAAGCCTGGCATGGTACGCCTAGTGAAACAGAACGGAGAGGAAGAAATTATTTTCCTTTCTGGCGGTATCTTAGAGATCCAACCCGGAACAGTTAATATCCTTGCTGATATTGCTATTCGTGGTGGTGATCTTGACGAGAACGCTGCTGAAGAAGCTAAGCGCCTTGCTGAAGAAAACATTAACAACGCCTCTGGCGATATCGATTATGCCGAAGCGGCTGCCCAACTAGCATTTGCTGTTGCTCAGTTACGTGTTCTGCAAATGGTTCGTAAGAACGCTAAGTAATTTATTATTTAACCTTGTTAATGATTGAAAAAAAGCACCTTCGGGTGCTTTTTTTGTTTTGAGCTTCTTCATTCTTACTCAATAGGTTGTTATACTTGTCAATTGATATCTATTTAATTTAACAAGGATTTTTTCATGAATATTAATAAACTCCGTCACTCTAAAGAAAGTGTCTACCGTGCTATTTGTATTGCGGTCGGGGTACTATTGTGGATCCCGCTATTTTTTACAATAGCGATATTTCTACCTTTCATTGCTTTTTCGTTGTGGATGGCGCAAAAGTTTTTCGAGGCCTCAGTTTATGGCAATGCGGTGCATGTCAATGAGGGTCAATTCCCACAGCTACATAACATCAAGTTGGCACTGTCAGATAAGTTGGGCCTAAAAGATGTGCCTGAATTTTTCATTGTTAATTCCGAAGGTGCAATGAATGCGTTAGCGATTAAATTTCTCAGTAAAAAATTTGTATTAATGTATAGCTCGTTGATAGATTTATTAAAAACAGAAGATAACAAAAGCATTGAAATGGTATTGGCTCATGAACTTGCGCATCATGCCGCTGGTCATACTGGATTTTGGCTAAACTTAGTAATGAAGCCAGCGATGTTTGTTCCTTTTTTAGGTAGCGCTTATAGTCGTGCCTGCGAACTTACTGCAGATCGAATCGCTTATATCCTAGTGGGTGATGTTGATGTTGCCACTACCGCGCTTATTAAGCTTGCTTGTGGCAGTGATAAATTAGGAAAAGATCTGGATATTAATACTTTTATTGCACAAGAAATAAGAGTGCCGTTTTTAGCAGGTTTTATTAATGAAATTTATTCTAGTCATACGCGCATGACCAAGCGAGTTGAACACATTACGGCGTTTTCGATCGAGCAACGCGCTTAATTTTTCCTGAGTAAGCTCAATTTTTTTAAAAGCGCCTAACGGCGCTTTTTTGATCTAAAAATCGGTGGCAGCGATGATGGTCGCTGTGCGCTGTTGAGAAGTAAATAAGCTATAATCGGTTAGGAGAACAGTATGCCTGTCATCTATAAACTAAAATACATCAAGGGCCAATGCGTCGATTAAGTTTTGCACTTTGATTTTCTCTTTGTCTTCAAATTGGATCCCGACAAATATTTTGCCACCCTGATAACGACTATTACGAACCAATGCGACTATGGTGGTTGGGGTTGAACCATTTGAAGAGTTTATCGTGACCTTTATCGTGATTTTTTTAACTTGTTTATTCCCTGAGTCAGACTTAAAAACAAACTGGCAACCTTCAGACGATATGTCGACGATCACCCCATTGATTGTGGTGTCGGTTGTTTTGGCTGAGCTGACGCTAATTTGAGTCGGAATATGAGTTTGCATTCTTTGGATACTACGGAGTTGTCGGTTCTCCACCTGCTTTGGGTATTCAAGAAAGATTAATTTCTCATTGACCAGCGCTATTGATTTAATCGTGGTGGAAAACGCCACACACTCTCCTTTCTCGCCCTCAACGATATAACGGACTATCGCGACATTGCCGACGGTTAGGACATCAGCATATTCTGTTGGTTTGGATATCGCAGGATACTTTAATATAATGTAATTACCGACGTCATACCCGACAAGTACTAGCTTTAAGCGAGCTAATACTGGGGTGTTAAGTTGCAAATCAATAATTTTTCCAGGGGTGAGGTCAAAGATAAAATCAGTTTTACCTTTGGTTTTATTGGTGTTTTTGATATCCATCAAGATGTTGATCCCTTCTTAGATAGATAAAGTATATTTTTTGTACAATAATAACAAGATAAATAAATGAATTAATGGCAGTTTTGGCAAAAAAAAGAGTATATTTTTATCAGTTATTTGAGAATCATGTGCTGGAACTGTAGAAATATAAATTAAATGATTTAAGCCGATGATAAATGCACTTAACCACAGAACTATCACAAGTAAATCAATATTTTTCCTACCATAGCTGTGGTACATTAACGATTCTTTGTTAATCACCTTTGAAACTCTTAGCCTTATATGCAGACACGTAGCCTCATCCGAATTCTGGGTTTATTAATCACTATTTTTAGTACCACGTTGTTGTTACCTGGACTGGTGGCGGCCATCTATAATGATGGTGGTGGTGTGGCATTTACACAGTCATTTGTTATCTGTGTCATTATCGGTTTATGTTTCTGGTACCCGAACCGTACGCATCGCCGCGAGTTAACTGTGCGCGATGGCTTTATCGTGGTGGTGATGTTTTGGCTGGCACTTGGCAGCGTAGGTGCAGTGCCATTTTTGTTGTCCGATCGTCCCGATATGAGCCTCACAGATAGCGTATTTGAGTCATTTTCGGCACTGACCACCACAGGTGCTACGGTGATCACTGGGTTAGACGATTTACCCAAAGCCATATTGTTTTATCGTCATTTGTTGCAATGGCTTGGCGGCATGGGAATTATCGTATTAGCGGTCGCTGTTTTGCCAATGCTCGGCGTTGGTGGTATGCAGTTGTATCGCGCAGAAACTCCTGGCCCCGTTAAAGATTCCAAAATGACCCCTCGCATAGCCGAAACTGCCAAGGCATTATGGTATATCTATTTTACCCTGACCATTGCCTGTGCTGTTGCCTACTGGCTTGCTGGCATGACGGCATTTGATGCTATTTGCCATAGTTTCTCGACCATTGCGATTGGTGGTTTCTCCACCCACGATGCCAGCATGGGCTATTTTGACTCCCACGTAATTAATCTTATTTGTGTGGTGTTTTTACTTATTTCAGGGATTAATTTTAGTCTTCATTATGCCGCGATTATTCGGCCTAAAAAAATGTTGCGTTCTTACTTTAGCGATCCAGAAATGCGCTTGTTCCTAGGGTTACAACTCGGGTTAGTGCTGATTGTGTTCTTGGTGCTATATAAAGAAAATATCTATTTAACCGCTGATGAGGCATTTAATCATGCGCTATTTCAGGCGGTATCAATGGCGACCACTGCTGGCTTTGGTACTGAAAGCTTTAGTGGCTGGCCATTGTTTTTACCCTTATTGTTAATCTTTGCATCATTTGTTGGTGGTTGTGCTGGGTCGACCGGTGGCGGGATGAAAGTCATTCGAGTGGTGTTGCTCTTTTTGCAGGGGGCGCGCGAGCTTAAACGCTTGGTTCACCCACGCGCTATTTACGCGATCCGACTGGGTAATAAAGCGTTGCCAGACCGAGTGGTTGATGCGGTGTGGGGCTTCTTTGCTGCCTATGCGTTAGTCTTTGTGATGTGCATGTTAGCTCTGTTATACACTGGGCTTGATGATATGACTGCTTTTAGTGCGACAGCAGCCTGCTTGAATAATCTAGGCCCAGGACTCGGCGAGGTGGCAGCCCATTACGGCAATATTAACGATAGTGCCAAGTGGGTGCTAGTGGTCGCTATGTTATTCGGACGCCTCGAAATTTTCACTTTGTTAGTCCTCTTTACTCCAACTTTCTGGAAAGGTTAATTGATGTCTCATACCTTAATTATATATTCGACCACTGATGGTCAAACAAAAAAAATCGGCCAGGCTTTACATGATCAGCTAAGTGATGCTGGTGAATCAGCGATGTTATTATCGCTTGATCAAGCGCATAGTGTTGATTGGTCAACCATTGCTCAAGTATATATTGGTGCTTCTATTCGTTATGGTCATTTTAACAAGGCACTTAAGGCATTTATCACTAAGTTTCAAGCGCAGTTAGAGTCTCGTCCCAATGGCTTTTTCTGTGTTAATTTGACCGCTCGCAAAGCCGCAAAAAACACCCCAACCACCAATGCGTATATGGTTAAGTTTATTAAAAACTCAGCATGGCAGCCACAGCTACAGGCGGTTTTTGCTGGCGCGCTACGTTATAGTACCTACCGATGGAATGATCGAATCATCATTCAGTTTATTATGAAGTTAACGGGCGGTTCGACCGATACCTCAAAAGATATTGAATATACTGATTGGGATAAAGTTGCCCAATTTGGCCGTGACATTATTGAACAGACGCCAAGTTAGTAACCATTGATTATATGCCTCAAAGGACGGTAAGGTTAAATAATGAATACTGTGCTTGAAGACTTACTGATCCAATCTCCTGCGCGCCGTAATAAACTGTTTTCGCTGTTACTCGGCAGTTTATTGTGCGCCATTAGTCTCACTGTTCTTATGTTATACCCAGCGTTGAATTCTTATATGATTGGCAGCTGTCTGGTCGGTCTGGTTCTGATCTTGGTGGGCTGTTTAAAGTATTTTGAGCCTTCAAATAGCTTATTACTTAGTGCGCAAGGGCTAAGATATTTTCATCGCTATGGTTCTTGGTTTATCGCTTGGCAGGATATTGTGATAGTAACGCATCCCAGTTTTAGCCATGGTTTACAGCGCTGCTTTGTGCCGTATATTGGGATTAAATTGCGTGATTTAACCACGGTTGCTGCGAACGTTGCTCCGCGTTTGGCGAGTCGGCAGATCCATGAGCAACGAGATCTTAGCGTGCTGGCGTTGCAACAAGGCTTGGTTAAACTAGCGTCCGCAGGGCTCAATTTTGAGCCATTTAAATTAACGCCTCAACAGATTATTTCAGGACCAAAAGCCGCATGGTTGCATCAGATGATGATGCTAAATCAGGCTTTTGGCTGCCATTTGTATGTTCCAGTTACTAGCTTTACTCAGCAACCAGAACAATTAATTTCGATCCTAAAGCGTTATCAGCAGCGAGCGTTATTGCTGCTTTAACTCTTGGACTAAAAACTGAGCAATCGCTTCCATGCCTTTGGCTGGAGCATTACCATCGATTTCAGCTTGGCGGTTGTAATTGGTATTGGTGTTAACGTCGTAAGTGTAAATTTCACCAGCGGTGTCTTTTATTAGCTCAATGCCAGCAATTTCAATCCCACTGTCACTCAGAAACTGCTCGTATTGTTTAATAATCGGATGATCATTAAATTGGCTGCTGATTTGAAATTTGCTCACGGGTGCTACCGTTGGACAAAAGCCATCACCAATTTGGCAGCTATCGGCAGGACACAACTCAAAACCATCTTCGGTACTAACTTGTACGCTATAAATAAACTTGCCGCCGACAAATTCGCAGCGGGTGATGTACGCTTCTGGTGCTTTAATGTATTGCTGAATTAACCAAATACCATCGAGCGGCTCTTCATAGTCAGCGCTGTCTAAATAGGTTTTTAATGATTCGGTGCTGTGAAACAACTGCACCCCAAGACCCTTGCCACCACGATTAGGTTTAAGGATAAAGGGTAACTCGTTAAAGCCGGTTGCACTATCAACTAACTTATCTTTGCCGACGACTGCGGTGGTGCGCGGTGTTTTAATTCCCGCACGATTTAATGCCGCATACTGAGATAGCTTGCACAGCTCAAGGTAGAGTGCATCGGTGCCATTAATGACTCGGCGACCATGTTTCTCGAGCCAGGTTAGCACCATCCGAGTTAATTCTGGACCAAAGCGATGACCGCGAGTATGAGACGAAGCACTCATGCGATTATAGAACACACCTTGTGGTGGTTCTTGCTCAAAGGCAACCTGGCCTTGGTCTAAAAACCATTCTTGGGCGTTAACTCCCAAATCTGCAAAGGCTTGATGAAGTGGGGTAACCCACTCGCTATTTTCGTGCAAAATATAAATGTCAGACATCGGAGAACCAGCTTAATAAAGATGGCGATATTATACGGGCGATTGGAGGGTTGGAGCAATAATAGTATTAGCGGTGTCACTTTAACTGTTGCTAGGTATGTAATTAATTGCAAGTGCTGGTATTTGATAGAGCAAAGCAGGAGCAATTGCCGAGATGCTGCTCCGGAGCCCCGAACTAAGGCAGAACCGTGATGCCAGTGGCATTAGGAAGTCCGCCGAAGTAGTGATGGGTTTACGGCGACTTGCTGTTCAAGTGGCAGCACTTTAGTAACAAATAACCCATTGTTGGCATTAAAGGAAGAATGCGCTCGGTGAAAACAGTCTTTCAACATCACCGATGTACTTTTTATCGACTAAGAATAAAATAACGTGATCATCGGAATGAATCTCAGTTTTATCATGGGCAATTAAGACATCATTACCACGCACGATAGCACCGATAGTGGTGCCTGGTGGCAGCTTAATATCCATCACGCGACGACCAACTACTTTCGAAGTCATGGCATCACCGTGGGCAATTGCCTCAATCGCTTCGGCTGCACCGCGGCGTAGTGAATAAACATTGCTAATGTCGCCACGACGAACATGTGATAACAGGGCTGAAATCGTTATTTGTTGCGGTGAAATGGTGATATCAATGTTGGTGTCTTCCATTAAATCGGCATAAACACTACGTTGAATTAATACCATCACTTTCTTGGCACCCATACGTTTGGCCAGCATCGATGCCATGATATTGGCTTCGTCATCATTGGTTACCGCGATAAACAAATCGGTTTGATCGATATGCTCTTCACTCAGTAATTCATGATCGGCACCATCACCACAAAAAACGGTCGCTTTGACCAAATCTTGCGATAAAATTTGCGCCCGTTTCGGATTGCGCTCAATCAACTTAACCTGATGGTTTTTTTCCAGTTGTTTGGCAAGACCAGCACCGATATTACCGCCACCGACAATCATGATCCGTTTATAGCTATTTTCGAGTTTTTGCAGCTCGCCCATTACTGCGCGAATATGACCTGTTGCAGCAACGAAAAATACCTCATCATCTGCTTCAATAATGGTGGTGCCTTGTGGGCGAATTGCTCGACCTTGACGGAATATTGCCGCGACTCGGGCATCAATATTCGGCATGTGCTCACGCAGTGCCGATAACGCATGGCCGACTAATGGCCCGCCATAATAGGCTTTAACGGCGACTAAGCTGACCTTACGTTCAGCAAACTGCAGTACTTGCAACGCGCCGGGATAATCGACTAAGCGCCTGATATAACTAGTGACCAACGTTTCTGGCGAAATAAGCTAGTCAATGACAAAGCCATTGTGACTCGGTTGGTCTGTTTTTAGCTGTTTCTGCGAATAGAATAATGACTTGGCATACTCGAGATAATTCTCGTTTCTAATCCGGGCAATTTTAGTCGGAGTTTTAAATAACGTGTAAGCAACCTGACACGCGGTCATGTTAATTTCGTCAGAGTTGGTTACGGCAATTAACAGATCGGCATCTTCCGCCCCAGCATCTTGCAATACTTGAGGGTGAGATGCGTGGCCATGAATTACCCGCAGATCCAATTTATCTTTGAGCTCAGCTAACGCCTCACGATCATTATCGACGATCGTAATGTCGCTGTCTTCACCAACCAGGTTTTCGGCTAAACTGCCGCCGACTTGACCAGCCCCTAAGATAATTATCTTCACTGCAACTTCCTTATGCGCGCTTAACTAGCTTGGCGTAATAAAAACCATCAACATTGTTTTCGCCTGGCAAAATCTGCCAGCCTGGGTTGGTGATTGTATCGTTATCATGTAATGGAATTAACTCAGCATCAGGCTGTTGGGCTAAAAACCTAATGATTTGTTCCGAATTTTCATCGGGTAATACTGAACATGTTGCATAAACCAAGGTACCGCCTGGCTTTAAAAGTTTCCAGCACGCATCCAATATTTGTTGCTGTAATTCGACTAATGGACCAATGTCGCTATTACGACGGAGCCATTTAATATCAGGGTTGCGGCGAATAACTCCAGTGGCCGAACAGGGAGCGTCGAGTAGAATTCGATCGAATAAGCGGTCTTGCTGCCACCAAGAATCGGGATCGGTGCCGTCACCACAAATTAGCTGTGCCGTTAAACCAATGCGATCTAAGTTTTCTTGTACTCGCTCTAAGCGGTTTGAATCACAATCTAAGGCGACCACTTCAATATCTTTAGCGCGCTCAAGAATGTGACACGTTTTACCACCTGGGGCGGCACAGGCATCGAGGACCAATTCACCTGATTGAGCATCAAGAATTTCTGCTGCTTGTTGTGCTGCACCGTCTTGAACCGAACACGCGCCAGCATCAAAGTCGGGTAGTTTGTTCACACCAATTGGGCTGGCCAGTAAAATACTGTTATCACTTATCGACCCCGCAGTTGCCTCAATTTCAAGCTCATTGAGTAATGCCAAATATTGCTCACGAGATTGTTGGCTGGCATTGTTACGTAGCCACATTGGTGCACGTTGGTTATTAGCATCTAAAATTTGCATCCATCCCTTGGGATAGGCTTGACTAATGCGCTTAATAAACCAGCTTGGATGACAATATTTTATCGGGGCTTTATTGGGTAATTGCTCGGCTAATTGTTCGTGCTGGCGTTGTAAGTTACGCAGTACACCATTAATTAAGCCTTTAAATTTTGGACGGTTAAGATCAATACAGGCTTCAACCGTTTCGGCCAAGGCGGCATGGGCAGGAATGCGCGTGTGCAGCAGCTGATATGCACCTACTACCAATAGATAATGAATGACCTTCTGTTTCCCAGTCATTGGTTTATCCATCAGTTTATTAACATAAAACTCTAGTTGCGGCAGGTGGCGCATAATGCCATAGCAAAGCTCTTGTAATAAGGCGCGATCTTTTGGATTTTCTAATTGCAGCTGTGCAGCTGGTAATGCGGTGGCTAATGATTCGCCTCGTTCTAACACGCTACCAATAATTTGGGCGGTGGTTGCTCGTAAATTCATAATACATTTCCTGGCGCAAATAATGCCTTACGGCTATTTAATATATCGCTAACTGGCATGGATTTCTTACCGGGGAATTGCAGTTGCTGTAACGCAATTGCTCCCTGCCCTGTGGCAACGATGATCCCGTGTTTATCGGCACTAATGACGGTGCCTGGTTGCTCTGCTGTATCAATGTTGCTTAACTGAGCTTTGGATACTTTAATCACCATATCGCCAAGTTGAAAGGTTGATATCGGCCAAGGGTTGAAGGCACGAACACAACGTTCGATATGAGTTGCATCGTCTTGCCAATTTATTTTGGCTTCATCTTTCGATAGCTTGGCCGCGTAGTTGGTCAGACTCTCATCTTGGATCTGTGCTGGCAGTTTATCTTGAGCTAATAAATCAATGGCTTGAGTTAAAGCTTGCGGGCCAAGATCGGCCAGGCGTTGATACAGAGTGGCACTGGTTTCATCTACTGCAATATCTAAAGCAGCCTTATGGAGCATTGGACCCGTGTCTAAGCCCACATCCATTTGCATAATGGTAACGCCACTTTGCTGATCACCAGCCCAGATCGCGCGCTGAATTGGTGCCGCACCACGCCAACGCGGTAATAATGAGCCGTGGACATTAATACAGCCGAGACGCGGAGCTTCTAACACCTCTATTGGTAGCATTAGACCGTAAGCCACTACCACCATTAGATCAGCATTAAATTGGGCTAACTGTTGCTGGGCATCGGCTTTTCGTAGTGATTTAGGCTGAATAACCGGCAAGTCGTGCTGCAAAGCTAATTGTTTAACCGCGCTGGCTTGGAGTTTTTTTCCCCGACCTGAGGGGGTATCTTCTTTGGTATAAACAGCCACAACTTGATGCGGGCTGTTGATTAAAGCCGTCAGGTGTTTGGCTGCAAAATCGGGGGTACCTGCAAAAATAATACGCAATGGTTGCAACTTATGAACCCTCTTGAGCGTGTGATTTTGCTTCTTTTTCAAGTTTTTTCTGAATTCGCTGACGTTTTAAAGGTGATAAATAGTCAACAAATAATTTACCAATTAAATGGTCTAGTTCGTGTTGCACACAAACGGCCAATAATCCTTGAGCATCAAACTCAAAGCTTTCGCCATTTCTATCGAGGGCTTTAACCGTAATCTGTTCAGCGCGCTCTACAGTCGCATAAGTGCCTGGTACTGAAAGGCAGCCTTCTTCATTGTCGATTAATCCTTCAGAGGCGGTTATTTCAGGATTAATCATAACAACAGGGGTGTCGCCATCTTCAGAACAGTCCATCACGACAATCCGTAAATGAATATTGGCTTGGGTCGCGGCTAAGCCAACCCCTTTTTCGTCATACATTGTCTCAAGCATGTCATCAACAATTGCACGAGTTTGATCGGTAACTTTCTCAACAGGCTTGGCAACGATGCGTAACCTTTTGTCTGGAAAGCGTAAAACATTAAGAATGGCCATGAAATTTCTCTAAAAATCAGCACTAACAAAGCTAGGCTAGGTAAAAAATTGTGATATGCTCTTATTTTATACATATAGTCTGGGTTTATACAGGTTTATCTGTGAGAATTCAGTTCAATATGTCAGTGTCTGTGCTAGATCACTGTTACAAAAACGCTAAGCCAAATATAATGGCTAATAATGACGTAAATGCCACTGGATAACACAAGGAAGTTGCGATGAAGCGACCTGTTTTTATAATATTTGTTAGTTTGTTAGCTTTTTTTGCTACGGCGGATCAACTAAAAATAAAGGCCAATTCCCCAACCGACTATGTGGTGGTAAAGGGTGACACATTGTGGGATATTTCAGCTAAATTTTTAAAGTCGCCGTGGCGTTGGCCTGAAATTTGGGGTTATAACAATCAAATAGCTGATCCGCATTGGATTTAC
>JABSRS010000558.1 GCA_013214885.1 Gammaproteobacteria bacterium | reverse complement strand
TAATCAAATTGATTGCTTTTTCCAGCAGTTCATCCCGTCGCTCTTTAATCCCAGCGATTGTGGGTAAGACTTCAATATCAGGCACGATTCCAACACGCTGGGTTTGAGTACCATCCGGATAATACACACCAATCCCTGAGATAGCCGTAGCAATACCACCTGGTAAAACGATCCTTGAAGTATTGCCATCTGCGCCCGCTGTAGTGCTGCCAATGAGCAATGTATTGTCGCCTGCACGAAATGCCATCGCAGTGTATTCAGCCATACTTTGAGTTTCCTGATTGATAATAACAATGACCTTATTTTGATAGCTCAGCAATTCGCCAGAAAGAGTCGCATGATGATCGAAATTTATCTCACCTGGGTTATTAATGTTCACGACCGTGAACTTTGCGAACTCCTTCGGCTGCGCAGTAAAAAAACGACCAAGAGTATGCACCACAAATGCTCGAGGGTAGTTCCGGATATCAATAATAGCCCCTTTGGTACCGCGTAACTGCTGCTTAATCGTATCAACATCACTAGCTTGAATGTGCTCAAGGTTAATATAACCAATATTACCAGGCAATAGTTCGAAGCTCTTGCCTTGTTCATCTCTGCTAAATTGCGAGTAAAAACCAACAATTTCAGGAGAATAGAGATCAAGTATCAGATCTGCTGCCACTCCATCTCGGATATAGCTGATTTCGAGCTGTTTGTCATTAGATCGCATCATATCAAGGGATATACCACTTAGCCGCGTTGCCTGATTAGATGCGGGGTAAAATCTTTGGATACCAGTAACAATTTCTTTAATATTTTTACCATTAATTTGAGTAATTACATCGCCAATTTTTAACCCAGATTTAGTTTCAAACTCACTTTTGTAATGACCAACCACCACCAACTGACCACGAACAAACTTTAACTCAACTGGTGGATAGTTTTGACCCTTCCATTGTTGAAATACAAATACACCTGCCGTGTATGCATGACCATCATTAATTTCCCCTAACAGCTCAACCACGCTCTGCTGATATTCGAGTGCGCTTTGAGCATTAACAAACTTAGTGATGTATTGCGTTAACACGCCAGACCACTGTGTATCAGTTAAATGCTTGCTCGGAAAAAAATAATGGATCATATTCCAGTAGCGATACAGTGCCAACAGCCTAAAGCCGTCGTCGGGATAGATCATGCTTTCGTAACTATTTTCATTAACAAATAATGGATTACCGACATTATGTCCAATAGTTATATAATACTGCGGTCCTTGATGGCGATTATCATAGAGATATTTCAGTTGTTGAGTTAATGACGCTGATAGATTAAATTTGTTAAACCAACTAAAATCAGGTTTGAGCACAGCTACCGATGATGTTGGTTGACATCTGGTGCATTGTTGCACCTCTCCTACACTAGTTATCCAGCTAGATAACAGCTGGTCTCTGTCTTGGTTATTACTAACTATTAAATATCGAGGCAATAGCCTAAACAACTGATAGTCCCAATTATATTGTCCTTGGGCTATCATCGGGTGATGGTATTTTAAAAAACCCCAGACCTTGCCTAGTAAGGCTAAATTATCAATTTGTTGGGCGGTTAAGCTAGCCAATTTAATCTCAGATCCATCA
>JABSRS010000557.1 GCA_013214885.1 Gammaproteobacteria bacterium | reverse complement strand
ACTGCTGCGATGTAGCATTCAAATCTTGTACCAAATCTAATATCAAATTCAGTACTAAAGAAAGGGCTTAAATAGCCCTTTCTTTTTACTTACTTATTGGGATTGGTATCAGCTTATTTATAACGCTCTAAGCCTAGACCTTCGGTACTGATATCAGGGGTTCGTTGAGACATCACGTCAGCTAAATAACGCGCCGAGCCTGTTGCCATGGTCCAGCCTAAAGTGCCATGACCTGTATTAAGGTATAAATTGGGGAAATCAGTGCCACCGATAATCGGCGTGCCATCTGGCGTCATCGGGCGCAGACCTGTCCAGTACTCTGCTTGACTCATATCACCAGCACCCTTGAACAAATCATTGAGCACAAAATCAACATTGGCGTGGCGTGATTCGGGTAAATCGAGGTTAAAGCCCGTTAATTCAGCGGTGCCGCCAACTCTAATTCGGTTTTCGAATCTAGTCACTGCTACTTTGTAGGTTTCATCCATGACGGTAGAAACTGGAGCGAGACTACCATCGAGTACTGGCACCGTTAACGAAAAGCCTTTAACCGGGTAAACTGGAATGTTGATGCCAAGTGGTTTTAGCAATTGTGGCGAGTAACTGCCCAAGGCCATCACAAAAGAATCGGCATTAAACTCACCTTTATCGGTAGTGACCGAGACGATTTTTCCTTGCTGCGCGTTCAGGCGTTCAATCTGCTGATCAAAGACAAATTTAACCCCAATTTCTCGGCATTTTTGGGCTAACTCGACGGTGAACATGTAGCAATCGCCTGTTTCATCATCGGGTAGGCGTAAACCACCAACCAGTTTATGCTCAACATTGGCCAGTGCGGGTTCAATATCAATACAGCCAGCGGTATCTAATAATTGATAATTAACATTACTTTTTATTAATGCCGCAATATCGTTTTGAACCGATTTTAGCTGTTTAGGGTCACGAAAAACTTGGAGCGTGCCCTGGGTTCGCTGTTCATAATTGAGCGATAGTTCATCGCGCAACAATCCTAGGCTATCTCGGCTATATTGCGCGAGGCGTAACATCCGCTGTTTATTGGTTTGGAACTTATGGTGGGTGCAGTTAAGGGTAAGTTTAAGCATCCAACTGAAGAGATTTTTATCAGCAAATGGGTTGATCCGCAGTGGTGACAAGTCCTGGAGTAACCACTTGACCGCTTTTAACGGAATGCCAGGACCAGCCCAAGGTGTTGAGTAGCCAGGAGACACTTGACCAGCATTGGCAAAACTTGTTTCAAGGGCGACATCACTTTGACGGTCAATAACCGTAACCTCGTGGCCAGCTTTGGCTAAGTACCATGCACTGGTGACACCGATCACCCCTGAACCTAAAATTAATACTTTCATCTGCTTGTTCTGCTGGACTTCGATGATGACATTTTTAGTGAAATACCCTGACAACACAATCAATGATTGCTAACATAATGTGTAAGTGAAACTTAACGCTAGGATTTTTAGGTCCTGCATTAAGTCACAGTTAACGATAAATAAGTTGGAACAAAATGAAACTTAATGCCCAAATTATGGCTGCTTTACGTACCTTTGAAGTGGCTGCGCGCTGTGGTAGTTTTACCCAAGCGGCGCGTGAATTACATATCAGTGCTGGGGCTATTAGCCAACAAATGGCTAATTTAGAATCACAGCTAAATTTAATCTTATTTGTCCGTCATTCTCGCGGGATCAAGCTTAGCAATGAGGGGCGCAGTTTGTTTGCCGTGGTTGAGCCAAGTCTTAATAGCATTGTAAAAGTCATCGCTAACTTACAAGTAAATAACAATCAAGAACAAGAGATTAGAATAAAATCAACCCCATCATTTGCGTACAAGTGGTTAGTGCCACGGCTGCATGATTTTTACCACAAGCACCCATTAATCAGAGTCCAAATTTTT
>JABSRS010000556.1 GCA_013214885.1 Gammaproteobacteria bacterium | reverse complement strand
GGCACCATGTATTCGGGTAACGCTTGTTGCAGGTGAGTTTTCATTTCGCTTCTAAAGGCGTGTTGCGCGTCACTGTCTGCTTCAATAATTTGATTATCGTTAGGGATAATGTAAGCAACCAGTTGCTGGCCCGCGTTACCTTCTTGCGCTAATACCACCGCATCACGAATAGCCTCATGGCTTTGCAGCTGTGATTCAATTTCACCTAACTCAATTCTAAAACCACGAATTTTAACTTGATGGTCAATACGACCAACATATTCAATGGTGCCATCGGATTGGTATCGTGCCAAGTCACCAGTACGATACAGCCTTCCACCGTTTTGACTAAACGGGTCAGCGATGAAGCGTTCTGATGTTAGCTCTGGGCGCTGATGGTAGCCGCGGGCTAAGCCTGAGCAGCCGATATATAGCTCACCTGAGCACCCTTTTACCACGGGATTAAAATCAGCATCTAGTACATACCAAGTTAAATCATTAATAACTTGCCCTATCGGACTACCTTGCTTATCTATATCAGATAATAATAATGGACGATAAGTTACATGCACTGTGGTTTCTGTTATTCCGTACATGTTAATTAACTGCGGTGAATTATCGCCAAAACTGTCAAACCATGGATGTAAGCTTGCTACGTCTAAGGCTTCTCCGCCAAAGACGACATAACGCAATGACATTGCGTTATGTGCAGCTTCATTAAAGTTTTTATTATTAAAGTGTGCACAAGATATAGGCATTAACTGACTAAAAGCTGAAGGTGTTTGATTTAATACGGTGACTTTTTCTTTACATAGCAAGTTATAAAAATCACTCGAAGAGCGCGTTACTTCAAATGGCACAATAACTAACTTACCACCCTGCAACAAGGCACCAAATATTTCCCAAATTGAAAAGTCAAAGGCGTAAGAATGAAACAGGGTCCAAACATCTTTATCCGTAAAATTAAACCATTGCTCTGTCGCTTGGAATAATCGATTAACATTATGGTGGGTTTGTAAAACACCCTTAGGCTTACCTGTAGAGCCTGAGGTGTAAATCACATAAGCTAAATTACTTGGGCTATTGTTATTTACTGGATTTTCACGGCTATAAACCCCCTTAGAGTCAGCCAATGCGTTATCATTTAAGAAGTCATCGATTAATACACAGCTAACTTGGGTTGGTATATCGAGCTGTTTCTCTATATGACTTTGAGTTAACAACAGCGCAATACCACTATCTTCAATCATATAAACCAAACGCGCTTGTGGATAATCAGGGTCAAGCGGCACATAAGCACCTCCCGCCTTGATAATAGCCAACAGCCCTATCACCATTTCCAGTGAGCGCTCGACTGCAATACCCACTAACGTATCTGGACCTACGCCTAATTCACGCAGTTTATGGGCTAGCTGATTGCCCTGTTGATTTAGCGCTTGATAACTTAGCTCTTTATCTTCAAAAACCAGTGCTGTGTTATTAGGGTTGACCTTAGCCTGTTCCTCAAATAACTGATGGATACAAACGGATGTGTCGTAACTAACCGCTGTGTCATTCCAGTCGTCGATAATGTGTTGTTGCTCGGCCTGGTCAAGTAACGCTAACTCTGCAATACGCTGACTTGGCTTTTCAACAATCCCCTGTAAAAGACGCTGCCAATGCTTTGTTAATCGCTCAATCGTGGATTGCTCAAATAAATCCGTTGCGTAATTGAATGATGCTGAAAAATCGAACTCATGCTCATCAACATCTAACGTCAAGTCAAATTTAGCGGTATTATTTTCGCAATTAACAATTGTAATATCAAGACCATCGATATTAGTAGATGCTTCCCTTTTACCTTGAACACTCTCAGTTTGATGGTTGTACATCACTTGAAATAAAGGAGAATTCCCCATGCCACGTTCAGGTCGTAACGTTTGCTCTAATTG
>JABSRS010000555.1 GCA_013214885.1 Gammaproteobacteria bacterium | reverse complement strand
TAATTTCAGAATTTGAGTCACCATGTGACCGACCTGATCTTTGGTTGCAGCACCAGTGCCAACCACTACTTGCTTGACCAAGCGCGCTGCGTATTCACTAATCGGCAATTGAGCATTACAAGCTGCAACAATAGCAACCCCCCTCGCCTGTCCAAGCTTAAGGGCTGAATCGGCATTTTTACCCATAAACACTTGTTCTATGGCAAATTCGTCAGGGTGATATTGTTCAATTATCTGGGTAACACCATCGAAAATCTGTTTTAAACGTGGTGCTAGTTCTTTGCCACTGAGGCGAATACAACCACTGCCGATATAGCTAAGCTTTTGGCCAGTTTTTTTGATGATGCCATAGCCAGTTACCCGTGAGCCGGGATCGATGGCGAGGATAATTGTCATAAATCTCCTTAGTTTTCGAGTTCCTAAAACATCGTCGCTCCATGCCATCCTTGGCACCGCGACATACCGTTCATCGTGAACATAAAAGCGGGCTATGCCCGCTCTTTTAAATTAACCACGAATTAAGCGTCTTGTTCTTTATCTTCTTCAGTGATTAAAGATGCAATATTTAATTCGGTCAACTGAGCGGTATTAGCAAAGCCAGGCGCATTAGTTAATGGACAGGCCGCAGTCGTGGTTTTAGGGAATGCCATCACGTCACGAATTGAGCTAGTGCCCGTCATTAACATGATTAAACGGTCTAAACCAAATGCTAGACCAGCATGTGGTGGAGTACCGTACTTTAGTGCTTCTAGTAAGAAACCAAATTTCTCTTGGGCTTCTTCATCACTAATTCCAAGCACTCTAAATGCTGCTGCTTGCATTGGCGCGTTATGAATACGAACCGAACCGCCGCCTAGTTCACAACCATTTAGCACCATATCGTAAGCGTCTGAAATAGCGCCAACAGGATTAGCTTCTAGCTGTTCAGGGGTCATATCAACAGGTGCAGTGAATGGGTGATGGATAGCGTGCAAGCCACCTTCAATTTCTTCAAACATTGGAAAATCAACAACCCAAAGTGGTTTCCATTCACCAGAATTGAGTTCAAAATCTTCACCAATTTTAAGACGAAGTGCGCCAAGTGAATCAGTAACAACTCTGTCGCTATCGGCACCAAATAAGATGATATCGCCAGACTTGGCATTACAACGCTCAAGCAACTGAGTAACAACTTCTTGGTTTAAGAATTTAAGGATTGGCGACTGTAGGCCGTCCATGCCAGCGTCAATGTCGTTAACCTTCATCCAGGCCAAACCTTTAGCGCCGTAGATCCCAGCGTACTTACCGTAATCATCAATGTTTTTACGGCTTAATTTGGCACCACCAGGAACACATAAAACAGCAACACGACCTTTAGGGTCATTAGCTGGTGCTGAGAATACTTTAAATTCAACATCTTTCAGTAAGTCAGCAACATCAATAAGCTCTAACGGGTTACGTAAATCAGGCTTGTCAGAACCAAAGCGGCGCATTGCGTCGGCATAGGTCATGGATGGAAACTCGCCTAAATCAACATTAAGCATTTCTTGGAATAAGTTGCGGATTAACTCTTCTGTTTTTGCCATTACTTGCTGTGATGACATGAACGATGTTTCGATATCGATTTGAGTAAATTCAGGCTGGCGATCTGCACGTAAATCTTCATCACGGAAACAACGCACGATCTGATAATAACGATCCATTCCAGACATCATTAGCAATTGCTTAAACAACTGTGGTGATTGTGGCAATGCAAAGAACTTACCTTTGTGCGTACGACTAGGCACTAAATAATCACGGGCACCTTCAGGAGTCGCCTTGGTTAAAATTGGCGTTTCAATATCCAAGAAGCCATTGTCTTCAAGAAAAAGACGGACAAAACCAGTCACTTTAGAGCGGAAAATTAAACGCTCAGTCATTTCAGGGCGGCG
>JABSRS010000554.1 GCA_013214885.1 Gammaproteobacteria bacterium | reverse complement strand
ATGGTGGGTCATGTGGGATTCGAACCTACGACCAATGGATTAAAAGTCCACTGCTCTACCAACTGAGCTAATGACCCATAAACTAGCATAAGACTATGTTTCATGCTGATTTACTGCGCCGAGGAAGGTAACAAATGTTCCCTTGTCGACGGGCGCTAATAATACGGACTTATTTTATCAGCGCAACTTAAATTTTAAGTTTTTTTTCTGTTTGGTTTATTTTCGAGCTAACACGGTACAAACCGCGACCTAACAACGAATAAACAGCACTAACGCCTATAAAATAACAGTTATTTCATGCTACTTAATCTAGTACGCGCAATTTGAGCCGCAGACTTATTTGGGTATTGCTTGATCACTTTATTGTAAATCGATTTTGCTTTAGCCGTCTGTTTACTGTCTTGCGCTATTTTGCCAAGCTTAACCAACGCATCGGCACGCTTTGACGAATCAGGGTATTGTTCAACTAATTGCTCAAACTGGGTTTTAGCCTTCTCTACGCTGCCTTGGGTTAACAATAACTGCCCTAACCAATAGTGAGCATTTGCAGAGTAAGTCGATTTTGGGAATTCAACCAGGTAACGCTCAAATTGAACAATCGCCAAATCAAATTTTTTGTCTTTCAATGCCAAATTCAACGCACCATTATAAAGCTGGGTCATTGATAACGCCTGTGATGAATCAACGTTAGGATCGATAGCTTGCTCTGTAGCAGGACTGGCAACGTTCAAAGCAGCAAAGCGTTTATCAATCTCTTGATAAAGTTCACGCTGACGTTGCAACATTTGATTTAAACGATAACTGTGGGTCTCAGTTAAGCCTCGCAGCTCATTGAGTTCTTGCTGCAACGAATCAATATGTTGCTGCATTTCAATTTGAACGCGGTTTTTCTGCACTAATCGTTGTTCTAATGCAGTAACACGTTGTTCAGGGGAGTGTGAGACATCAACCACAGTAGCAGATTGTGCATGTGCACCACCTGCTACTAGGAGACCTAATGCTAATAATTTTTTCATTACGTCTTATTATTTTTAGTAAACTAAAACAGCACGACGGTTTTTAGCAAAACCAGCTTCTGTGCGACTGTTATCTAATGCCTTTTCTTCACCGTAGCTTACTGACTCAATCTGGTCTTCATTAACACCAAGACTAATTAAGTAACGGCTAACAGCTTTAGCACGACGTTCGCCAAGTGCGATGTTGTACTCTGGCGTGCCACGTTCATCAGCATGACCTTCAACTAACAACTTAGTCGCAGGGTGAGCGCGTAAATAAGTCGCGTGAGCATCTAACAAGGTAGCAAAATCATTTGCTACCACTGATGTATCAAAATCAAAGTAGATGATATGCTCTTGACGTAATGCCTGAAGCTCTAAACGCTGCTTCTCTTCTGGAGAAACAACTTTAGTTACAGCACCTGTACGTACAGTATTGTTAACTTCTGTTGTAGCTTGCTGATTAGTCTGACTATCAGCTTCCGTTGTTGATGTTGAACCACATGCTGCCAAAATAAACATTGGTGCAGCTATCGCGATACCCTTAACAATCTGATTTAAACGCATTTCTATTTCCTTTTATCATTTTAATAAATATATGGAGACCAAGCTGGTGCTCTAACCTCACCGTCTTTTACGGGCAGCCTTGCTTTAAATCTGCCATCAATTGATACCAGAGCTAACACTTGCTTACCCCGATGCATGGTTCCATAAATAACCATACTGCCGTTTGGTGCGATACTTGGTGACTCGTCCAGACGTGTGTTTGTTAAGACTTGTAAATTACCCGTCTTTAAATTTTGTTTGCCAATATGATACTTACCGCGAGTTCTATTAACTAAGACTAACTGTTCACTATCAGGCGTGATTGCACCACCAAGATTCATCTCACCATCGAACGTTAGGCGATTAATACG
>JABSRS010000553.1 GCA_013214885.1 Gammaproteobacteria bacterium | reverse complement strand
CAGGCACCAAGTCAAAGGCGACGGGCCCTGATCTTAGCTGGCGTGAGTTACCCGTTAAAGAACGTTTAGCTCATTCGTTAGTTAAGGGCATTAACCAATATATTGTCGAAGATACCGAGGAAGTACGCCAGCAATGTGATCGCCCAATAGAAGTGATCGAAGGCCCATTAATGGACGGGATGAATATTGTTGGTGATTTGTTTGGCGCAGGTAAAATGTTTTTGCCTCAAGTGGTTAAATCGGCGCGCGTCATGAAACAAGCGGTTGCCTATTTAAATCCCTATATTGAAGCTGATAAAAGTGAAACCAGTTCTAATGGCAAGATAGTGATGGCTACCGTTAAGGGTGATGTTCACGATATCGGTAAAAATATTGTTGGCATCGTGTTGCAATGTAATGGATACGAGGTGTTTGACTTAGGCGTGATGGTGAGTGTTGAAGCTATCATGAAGTGTGCTAAGGAACATAATGCCGATGTTATCGGTTTATCGGGTTTAATCACCCCGAGCCTTGATGAAATGGTCCATAACGTCAAAGCATTTACTCGTGAAGGCTTTGATATTCCAGTGTTAATTGGCGGCGCAACCTGTTCTAAAATTCATACGGCGGTTAAAATATCCCCACACTATGCCCATGGTGCTCTATACGTAGCTGATGCCTCACGCGCCGTGCCTATAGTGACGAAATTAATTAACCCAGCAACGCGCCAAAAATGCATCGATGAGCATTATCAAGAATATGAGGCGATGCGAATTAAGCGACTTGCTCAGGGTCAGCGCAAAGCGCTAATCAGTATAAAAGCAGCGCGGGCCAACAAAAGTACCTCCGATTACACCGATAACCTCCCCGTAAAACCTGCGGTGATGGGTAAGCAAGTATTCTTGGATTATCCGCTTGAAAAACTGTTAGAGCGGATCGATTGGACCCCATTTTTCCGCTCGTGGGAGCTCCACGGCAAATATCCAAATATCTTAACCGACAAAGTAGTGGGCGAAGAAGCCACCACTTTATATGCCGACGCCCAAGAGATGTTGGCCAAGATTGTTAATGAAAAGTGGCTCACTGCACGTGCAGTAATTGGGCTCTACCCTGCCAATACCGTTAATGATGATGACATTGAGATTTATCGTGACGAAAATCGTGATGATGTCATCTTGACGACTCACCATTTACGTCAGCAGCTGGAACGCATTGGCAATAACAACTTCTGCCTAGCAGATTTTGTCGCGCCAAAAGACTCGAAGGTCGCAGATTACATCGGCGGCTTTGCGGTCACCGCAGGGATTGGCATAGACGAGCATATCGAACGTTTTGAAGCAGCGCAGGATGATTACAGCGCGATTATGCTAAAGTCATTGGCTGATCGTTTAGCCGAAGCCTTTGCCGAGCACATGCACGAACGGGTTCGTAAAGAGTTTTGGGGCTACGCCAGCGATGAGCAATTAGATAATGAGGCGATGATTCGTGAGAAATACAAAGGGATCCGCCCTGCTCCTGGCTACCCTGCTTGTCCCGATCACACCGAAAAAGCCCTGTTGTGGGATCTATTACAACCCGATCAAGAAATTGGCCTAAATATTACCGAGAGTTTCGCGATGTATCCGACCGCAGCGGTATCTGGTTGGTACTTTGCTAATACACAATCACGTTATTTTGGGGTATCAGACATAAAGCGTGACCAAGTTGATGATTACGCCAAACGTAAAGGCATGAGCATTAGTGAAACCGAGCGCTGGCTAGCACCGATATTGGGTTATGATCCCGAATAAAGTGAGTAACAGGCACCACTAGTTTTAGTGGTGCTTATTTGTGGCAAAAAAAAGCTACAACGAAAATGGATTATTATACCAATTCCGACAATAACCTGATCACCCGTACTGGCTAAAATAAACGATTACATCGTTGCTCTCAATCCCAAT
>JABSRS010000552.1 GCA_013214885.1 Gammaproteobacteria bacterium | reverse complement strand
AGAGGATAAAAACCGAGGGTGCTATTTAGTAATGTGGCTGATTAAGTCAACAATACAGCACCCTCAGTATTGAGCGATTGGTCCTGATAAACGATAACTTGATTACGACCATGATGTTTTGCATAATTTAAGGCATGGTCAGCATGGGTAATTATTTTGTCATAATCGTCAATTGCTTGGTTATCGGTAACCCCAATACTGATTGTAATTTGTAAGCCAGGTGCTAGTGAGTCGAAGTTGTGATTTTCAACGGTAAATCGAATATTCTCGGCCAATAAATATGCTTGTTGTTTATTGGTCGGTATTAACATGGTGAATTCTTCACCGCCCCAACGCGCCAATTTAACCGGCACCTTACTGTTAGAAAGCTCGAATAACAAGATATCGGAAATTTTCTTAATCACCAAGTCCCCTACCATATGGGAGTAATTGTCATTAACTCGTTTAAAGTGGTCAATATCAATAATGGCAAGCGACAGCTCTTCGCCAAGTAGCTTAGCCTGATTAAAATCGTGATCACACCAACCATCAAAAGCTCGACGGTTCGGTAAATTTGTTAACTGATCGTGGGTCGCCTGATAAGCAAAAGACTGAGCTTGTTGCTTTAGTTCAGTGGTTTGTTGCGCAATCATTTGTTCTAAATTCTGGGCGTTGCGCTCAATGTTAAACAACCGATAGCGGTAACCTAAATAAATGATGACACCAAACAATAACAGGGCGATTACTTTAAATGGTGCTGTTTGCCAATAGTAATACTCAATGTTAAAACTGATGCTAACCACCTGCCCGCTCCACTGTTCATCGGGATACTTAGCGCGCATAGCAAAAGTATATTGTCCTGGAGTCAAGTTAGTAAATTCGCGATAGGTTTGGTTGCTTTTATCGATCCAGTCCTGATCAAAGCCACTTAAACGGGTTTGATAATCAATATACTGGGCATTAATATAACCAAGCCCAGCGTAATAAACTGCAAATCGAGATGAACCAGCTGGTAAGGTGATTGGCTGATCAGTGCGGAGCGAATAATTAACACCGGCGACCCGAAGCTGCGCGATCACCACTGGTAGTGTACGCTGCTTGTCTTGCTTAAGCCTCTCCTCGCTATATTGACTGACCCCTTTTGCTGTTGCGACCCAAATAGTGCCATCGGGATGCAAGATCGCCGCAGGCGTTGAACCGCCATTAGCTTGAACACATAACATCCCAACACCCTGGGCGAATAGTTGATACTTTATTTGATGAGATTGATCCTGCAATGCTTGAGTGATTTGTGTAGCGTCAATCTTGAGCACGCCTCGGTTACTTGTTAACCAGAAACTTCCGTGTTTATCGACCACAATTTGAAAAAATTTATCAATCGGCAAACCATTTTTTCGGGTGATTGCCACGATTTTCTTTGACTCCTGATCGATCCGTAAAATCCCGCGATCAGTCGCCAGCCACATTGCTTCAGGCTGAGCATAAAATCCAAAAGCATATTCAGCCGTTACGTGATCATTAATGTGGTAATCAATTACATGTCCTTCGTAATATGAGGCAACGCCAGCACCAGTTCCAATCCATATTTGACCTTGGGAGTCCTCTGCAAGAGCCATAATAAAATTGGCAGGTAATCCCGAATCCTGATTGAAGTAGCTAACCTGATTGTCCGATGATATTTTAACCAGCCCTGCGGTAGTGCCGATCCAGAGATTATTTTGACGGTCGACCAGCAGCGACCTCACCTCCTGACTTAACAGGTGCTGATTAATCTTATCCATCTTAATTAACTGATTATCGACAACTTTAAACACCCCCCTGGTGTAAGAGCCAACAAAAATATCACCTTGGAGGTCTTGGGTCAGACTTAACACCGAGATATCACTTTGCTGATCAGGACTATTAAAATGACTTATTTCACCATCAATAATACGATTGAGCCCTTT
>JABSRS010000551.1 GCA_013214885.1 Gammaproteobacteria bacterium | reverse complement strand
GCAGAAAATTGTCCGTATGAAAAAATATATCACCAGGGTCTAACCGAGAGACTTGATCAATTTCTAATAAATAGCCAGTATCCCCTATCGCCACACGATTATCACCCTCTTCTACTTTTTCGGTAATGTTGTAGGTGCCGTTGTAAGTATCATTTAAATATACTTCAGCAAACGTGCTTCTGGGCGTCCAATCCAATAGGCTAATGTAGCCCATTTCAAAGGTAATGGTATTTCTCAGTAACGTTTTATCCGAATATTCCGCTAGGAATAACCATTTCTTTTTCGCTGGCATGCCTAAGAATTCAGCTTTGTTGCTTAGTTTCATTTGGTAAGGTTTTTTCGGGTGTTTGCTCCAAGTTGAATTACCTCGTCCACGAATTTTCATTGAAGTCTCGGTCAAGTCAGTGAATCCTCGCCCGCCCTGAACCGATATCATGCCATTGACATAATCATCTTTAGAGTCAATTTCCGCCCATTGTTCGGTCGTGACATAAAGAATTGGCAAGCCAGTAAATTGAGTGAGGTTGATCTGATATTGCGCCACTTGACCATCACTAGTGGCCACTTGGTAAGTTTGCAGTTGACTAAAATTGTTGGTTGTAACGCCGCTGGTTTGCGTCACTCCGTCGATGGTGACAGTAGTTCCTCCATGCTCAAAGGTGGCTACCAAATTATTGATCGCGGCATTAGTCGTTAACCGCGCCGAAGCAACACCTGAATTAAAGGATAAAACAATATCCTGGTGCAAGTCAGGGTTGTTCGATTTCAAAAAGGAAAATAGGGTTAATTCGGTGTTTTCAACCGATGCTGATTGAGATATATCGATCTGATATGCAGCAACTCGACCATCACTAGTGGCCACTTGGTAAATTACAATCTGCCTAAAGTCGTTGCTAGTAACATTGTTGGTTTGCGGTACACCGTTTACACTTATCGTAAAACCTCCATGTTCAAACGTTGCGATTAAACCATTGAGAGCGACATCGTCGGTAAACTCCGCCGAAGCCACACTTGAATTAATGGATAAAATAACATCCTGGTGCAAGTCAGGATTGTTCAATTTTAAAAATGAAAACTGAATTAATTCCGTAGTGCCAACCAGTTCGACTGGTCGATCTGCTTTTTGATCTGACCCACCACATGCAGTCAACAAAAAAAGTATTACGGCACATAAATTAAGGTACTTAAAACCCATATTGTCCCTTCCTATTTTAAGTCGTTTATTACCCCTAATAAAAAGTCTGATCCATACTATCCTTCTATGTCAGGGCAGTTGTCGCATAAATAGTTTAGTCTAAATATTTGGAAGCGTGTTGTGGTTGAATGAGCAAGGTAAAAATTTTAATCAAATTGGATCATATGTTGAACCATCTAACTTTGTCAGCAATTTAAACCAAATATCACAGAATTAAAATTTGGTCTTATAGTCAAATAGTCTATCGTGGGCTATCGCATCTAACTCGCTAATCTCAATAGCGAATTAGAGTGAACTTCAATGTCAGGGGTAGATTAGACGACCTCGATCATTTCAGGTTCGCGTAAGAAGTAAACCGCTAGAATGATCAGATAAACAGGGAGGCTGAATATAACGACGAAATTAAAAATAATACTGATTTCGAAAATTCCTTGGATCAAAGAAACAATAGCAATGGCTTTTAGCAGACTCGGCAGCTTATCATAATGACGAAGCAGGATAATACCGATGATGATATCGCCCAAGCCAAAGATTATCATCGAGCCGATACTGATAGCATAGCTCATACTGACCAGTAGATCGTTAGAGGCAACACTCGTTGGCAACACATCTAATAAGAAAAGACCGCCAAAAAACACCACTGAAACGCCAATCATAATCCATAATAAAACATCGATGCTTTTGAAATTAAGCTGATCGTGCAAAATACGTTTAAAGCTGTAATAAATATAAATAGAAAGCAGTCCCATCG
>JABSRS010000550.1 GCA_013214885.1 Gammaproteobacteria bacterium | reverse complement strand
TAAAGCAAAAGATGAACATGGCTTAGGTTATGGTATTGGCTATGTGTATGCGAAAGATAATGCTTGCTTGTTAATGGATGAAATATTAACGGCACGTGGTGAACGCGCTCGTTATTTGGGAGCAGACGGGGAATCATCAACCCAGTTGAATAATATAACGTCAGATTTTTTCTTCGCATGGTTGAACTCTCCCCAAGAAATTGAGCTGTTTTGGCAAGCTCAGACTCAGCCTATTCAACAATTATTACTGGGTTACGCCGCTGGTTTTAATCGATTTTTGTCTGAGGCTAATGCAAACACGATGAGCTGTTACGATCAGCGTAGGCTAAGTACTATTACCCATAACGATTTGGTTCGCTTAACGCGTCGATTATTGGTTGAAGGCGGTGTTGGGCAGTTTACCGAATCAATAGTTGGCGCAAAACCACCCCAAAGTTGGTGGCAATGGCTGAAAAATAAAGTAACGGATGTTACTGCTGACAACATTGAACCTCTTATTGCTCAAGTCCCATGGCAGGGTGATTTAGAATTAGGCATGGGCAGTAATGCTGTGGCCATTGGGCGCAATAGAACAGCTAATGGTAAAGGGATGTTATTAGCGAATCCTCATTTCCCTTGGAGTGGGGCGTTACGTTTTTATCAAATGCATTTAACTATTCCTGGTAAACTGGATGTTATGGGGGCGGCATTACCCGGTTTTCCGTTAATAAATGTTGGTTTTAATCAACATGTTGCCTGGACACATACCGTTGATAGCTCTGATCATTTTACCGTATATCGCTTAGAGCTAGATCCTGAAGATGCGATGCGATACATGGTTGATGGCAAATATTATTCCTTAGATAAGAAAACACTCAAGATCCAAGTGCTTGATGATAAAGGTAAATTATCGACGCTGACACATGATTTTTATCAATCAAAATTTGGTCCCATAATTACCTGGCCAGGTTTCCTTTCTTGGGACAATGATCAGGCATATGCACTGCGCGATGCTAACTTAGCGAACACCAGAGTATTGCAGCAATGGTATGACATTAATCAAGCTAAAGATGCCATCGCGTTGCGAGATAGCGTTGAGAAAATTCAAGGTATTCCTTGGGTTAATACCTTGGCTGCTGATGATAAAGGTCAGGCATTGTATATGAATCAATCGGTCGTGCCGCATTTGTTGACCAAACAATTAAAAGACTGTGCAATTGAGGCGCTGGTTGCACAGGGTTTACCCGCATTACAAGGTAACACGAGTGCTTGTGACTGGTATGTCGATCCTGCTGCTGCGCAGGCCGGTATTACGCCAGCAACAAAAATGCCAACTCTATTGCGTGATGATTTTGTCCAAAATTCCAATGACAGTGCTTGGTTCACGAATCCTAAAAGCCCGCTTGTGGGTTATTCACCATTAGTGTCTCGCCAAGATAGCTATTTAAAAATACGAACTCGTTTTGGCTTAAGTAGTTTGCAAGGCGATGGCTTATTGACTGCTGAGTATATGGAACACATGGTGACTGATAATCAGGTCTACTTGGCTGATTTAGTGTTGAAAGATCTCCTCAAGCTTTGCGATCAACACAAAAGCGATGATTCATTAACTCATGCTTGTTCAAGCCTTAAAAGCTGGGATGGTCAGGCTAATATTGATAGTGGGTTAGGTCTGGTTTATTTTGAATTTGTGATGGACTCTTTTGATGAGCGCGAGAAAATGTGGCGTATTCCTTTTGATGCTAAAAATCCAGAGAATACCCCTAGAGGTTTGGCGTTAGATAACCCTGATGTTGTTGAAGTGATTATAGACGCGCTAGATGAAATAAGCGATATAGTTGAGGATTGGGATCTGCCAGAGAATACACAGTGGGGGGATATTCAGCTTGCTATTCGAGGTGATGAAAAAATACGTTTGCCAGGGGCTTACGGAGATTTCGGCGTATACAATGTACTTGAACCTAAACGC
>JABSRS010000549.1 GCA_013214885.1 Gammaproteobacteria bacterium | reverse complement strand
GGCACCGATGTATTAGCGATGTGCGAGTCGATCCACGAAAAATTTAATGCTTTAATTTCGGCATATTATCCCGATGGTTTTGCCAAGGTTATCGCCACAACCTATACCAAAAAAGACAAGGTCGGCTCTTTGCTCGCAAAACTTGACACCTTACTGACTCAGGAGAGTTCGTCGACTAAAGAAGGTCTGGTATATTGTGATCATGATAGTAAAAATAGCCATGGCCTACATCAGTGGTCTGATTTAATTGATCAAATTGTCAAAAGCAATAATGTTAAGTTTATGTTCCAACCCATAAAATCATGCTCTGATGATAATGTACTGTATTATGAGCTCTTCACTCAATTTTTTATTAATAAGCAAAGTATTGCTAATAACCAGCTATACGCAATGGCTGAACGGTTAAATAAGTCGATATTACTCGATAAAATGGTGCTAAGCCAATTGCTTTCTTTAGGTTATTTTGCCCCCGATACTAAGCTGGCAATCAATCTAACCCAACAATCATTGCATGATATTAATTTTAGAAATTGGTTAGCTAATTTCTTTGTTGGTAATCGAGGTAAGTTACCAGAGCTGGTGTTTGAGATAAATGAAGATGCGGTTTTGACATCAGTTGACTCGAGCACTGATTTTATTAAAATGTGTAAACGCTTTGACATTGAAATATGTATTGAACGATTTGGTTCGAGTTTTACTTCATTTAAATACCTAAAAGGGTTAGATATCGATTTTTTAAAAATCGATGGTGCCTATATTCGCGACCTTGATCAAAATCCAGAGAATAACCACTTTATTCAGGCCGTAACACAGATTGGACATGGGGTTGGGATTAAGGTATTGGCAAGCCATGTTGAGAATGAAGCAAGTCTCAAGCTACTTAAAGAGTTAAACTGTAATGGCGCACAAGGTAATTATATTCAACGAACTATGTACTTGATTGAAAAAGAACCACAGAGTGAGTGTGTTTATTCGCCAATAAAGTTAGTACCTTCGTAAATTTATTCTTAAGATTCGAAAGGGAATCTCAGATAAAAAGTAAGCCAGGCCAGTTTATTTGCTATAACGCTAAGCACTACGGCAAAGTTACCACGGCCAAGATGATTTAAATGGTGCCACTGATTATTCCAGTGGCACCAACGACTCTATTGGTTATTGGTCCAAGAATCACGTAAACCAACCGTGCGGTTAAACACTAACTTCTCTGGCGTGCTGTCTTGATTGTCGGCGCAGAAATAACCTTCACGCTCAAACTGATAAGCAGCTTCGGCTTTAGCATTAACCAATGATAGTTCAACCATCGCATTTTTATAAACCACTAACGAATCAGCATTAATGACCGATGCAAAGTCCTCTGCTGCCGCTGGATTGGCCACGTTAAACAAACGATCGTAAACACGAATTTCAGCACTAACCCCTTCGCTAGCACTAACCCAATGAATAACACCTTTAACACTGCGACCGTCGCTTGGTTTTTTGCCTAGCGTTTCGTTGTCATAAGTACAGTAAACGGTCGTGATTTCACCGTTGTCGTCTTTGTCACAACGCTGTGCTTTAATGACATAACCGTTACGCAGACGAACTTCTTTGTCGATCACTAAACGTTTGTATTTCTTGTTAGCTTCTTCTCTAAAATCAGCACGGTCAATATAAAGTTCGCCAGTAAAAGGCACAATACGTGTACCCATTGACTCATCTTTTGGATGATTTGGCGCAATTAGTTGTTCAACCTGCCCTTGCGGGTAGTTTTCAATAATTAGTTTAATCGGATCAAGTACCGCCATCGCGCGCGGTGCAGATGAGTCAAGATCTTCACGAATACAGCTTTCTAACGCGCCCATTTCAATAATGTTTTCTTGCTTGGGCACACCAATGCGCTTACAAAACTCAACAATTGACGCTGGGGTGTAACCACGACGGCGTAAACCAGCAATCGTTGGCATGCGCGGGTCATTCCAT
>JABSRS010000054.1:9021-13164 GCA_013214885.1 Gammaproteobacteria bacterium | reverse complement strand
AGAAGGTCGTAAAAAAGTAACAGCGGTTCATAAAGCTAATATCTTAAAATCAACCTCTGGATTATTCCTAAAAGTAGCCCGTGAAGTTGGCGATCGTTATCCAGACATCGAGTCAACTGAAATGATTGTTGATAATACTTGTATGCAGTTAGTGATGAACCCTGAGCAGTTCGATGTAATCGTTACTACTAACTTATTTGGCGATATTCTGTCTGACCTTTGTGCTGGCTTGGTTGGCGGTTTAGGCATGGCTCCGGGTGCCAATATTGGTGAAGACGCGGCAATTTTTGAAGCGGTTCATGGCAGTGCTCCTGATATCACAGGACAAAACTTGGCTAACCCAACCTCGGTTATTTTGGCATCGATTCAAATGCTAGAATATTTAGACATGAGTGATAAGGCCGATAAAATCCGCGCTGCACTTAAAGATGTTATTGCTAGTGGCGATCGCACCACCCGTGATCTTGGTGGCAAGCACGGCACCACCGATTTCACCGCAGCAATGTTAGAGCGTTTATAAAGCTCCCGAACATTAAAAGCCCCAGATAACTGGGGCTATTTAGATTTAGATAATTCTAATCGATACCGTGACTTCTTCGCGATCATGATAAAGATGCTTACATTGGATTTCGTAACGAAAACCAGCTTTACGCAATCTTGATTCAATATGCTCTAAACATTTATACACTTCGACATAACGTTTTTTCATCGGTAGTTTAAGGTTGAATATCGTTTCTCGACACCAGCCTTTGACTAACCAACTGGCCATTAAATCGGCGACCTTGATTGGTTTTTCAACCATGTCACAGATCATCCAATCAACATTTTTCATTGGTTCAAACTTAAAGCCATCTTCCATATAATGGGTAACTTGACCCGTTTCCATTAGCGATTCAGCCATTGGTCCGTTGTCTACCGCACTAATGAACAAGCCACGGCGAACCAATTGATAAGTCCAACCACCAGGGCAAGCCCCTAAGTCAACTCCAGTCATGCCCGAATGTAAACGTTGCTCAGTTTGATCTTGAGGAACAAACAGCATGATCGCTTCTTCTAGTTTCAGCGTTGAGCGGCTAGGCGCAGCGGCAGGGAAACGTAAACGCGGGATCCCCATGAAGAATGGTGAATTGTTATCACTGTATGAATAGCCCAGGAAGCCTCGTGATGAATCGAGCATCATCAGGTGGATAACAGGTTTTTTAGGATGTTCTTTTTTCAGTAAACAACCGTGTTTGCGTAACGCACCACGCAAAGGCACAGTAAACTTGCGGCAAAAACCTAATAACTCTTTGGCTTCATTGGTATCTGGTGTCTCAACTCTTAAATCGCCAGCTACTGGTAGCGCATCAGCAACATCAATAATTGCGCTGATCCGATCATCACTTGGCAAATCGGTAAACTTGGCCACCATTACAATCATCTGGCGGGCAAAGACCAGTTTGGTAAAGGCGATATTTTTAGCTAATTTATCAGCCTCTTCAAGTGTTTGAGTAATAAAAACCACATAGCCTGAATTATCTTCAACCATGCAATAGCCGTATACAGCTTGCTCAGTGGCAACCTGTTGAATCTCGCCTGCGCATTCTTTTTCAAAGCCACGTCGACAATAAAGTAATATACCTGTATCCATTTAACTATCTCTACTGATCTTTTTGGTATTCATTAGTGCACCAAGCAATAGCGCACTCCAACCAACAATAAAACACACCCCACCAAGAGGGGTTAAAAAGCCTGCGATCTTAGCTCCACTAAAGGAAAATAGATACAAGCTACCACTAAATAAAATGATACCTAGCGCAAACATTACGCCACTAAACAACCAGACTCGATGACTGGCGACCTGATATAAAATGGCCACGGCTAATAAAGCGATTAAATGATAGAAATGCATATTGTTGGCTTTAACAAATACACTGCTCAAATACTCATTATTGGACATAATTACGCTATGGCTGGCCAATGCGGCTAATATCGTGGCTATTGCACCATTTAAACCAACAAAAGCGATGATTATTCTACTGGTTAGATTCATTTTTTCCTCAATTAAAACTTGGCATACGATTAGAAATTTCTTGCTCTGCGAACAACGCTAACATCCAGTCTCTGAATGCTTTGATCTTGCCTAATTCACTTTGGGTATCATGACAGACAATATAATACGCACTTTTACTGACTAAAAAGTCTTCAAAAGGACAAACTAAACGCCCGGCTTCAATTTCTGGTCGCGCCAGTAAGCTATAGCCAAGCGCAACACCTTGACCATGAATGGCGGCCTGTAACACTAAAGAGGACAAACTGAAAATTGGCCCTTGATTAACATTGACGGACAATGCCCCAACTTGCCGCGTCCAACTTTTCCAATCCTTGCGCGATAAATCATGCAGCAGCGTGTGATGATTTAAATCTTCAGCGCAACTTAATGGTTTATCGCCAATCAATAAAGAGGGAGCACAAACAGGAATTAAAAATTCGTTACGCAACTTATCACTGCGAACACTCGACCAATTACCACGGCCATAATATATCGCGACATCGACATCATCGGTTAACAGTCCTTCATCAAGATCTATCGCTTTAATTCTGACATCTATATCTGGATGCAATGCACTAAACTTGGACAAATTTGGCACTAACCATTGAATCGCAAAACTCGGTGATGAGCTAACCGTTAATGCGCCTGTTGCTGTTTTAGACAGTAGCTTTTCCGTTGCTTCGGTTAAAGATATAAAGATTTCTTTAATATCAAGGAAGTAACTTTGTCCTTCTTCGGTTAACAATAGCGCACGATTTTTCCGACGAAACAGTTTAATCCCCAAATTTTCTTCGAGTGCTTTAATTTGGTGACTAACGGCGGCTTGAGTAACAAAGAGCTCTTCGGCGGCTCGAGTAAAACTTAAATGACGGGAGGCGGCTTCAAAAGCCTTTAACGCATTGAGTGGGGGAAGTCTTCTCACTATGTCGATCCTTTGGTGGGGATTTCCGTGGCTATAATAAGCTCATAAGCTAAGTTAGCCGCCAACAGTCGATATCGACTGTTGGCAGAGGCGACGTTAGCCTTCGGTATTTAATACTGGTAAAGATTTAACAACATCGTCTACGGCTTTCATTTGGGCTAAAAATGGTTCTAGCATCGTCAATGGCAGTGCACAGGGTCCATCACACATCGCATTAGCTGGATCGGGGTGAGATTCTAAGAATAACCCACCAATGCCCTGACTCATGCCAGCAAGCCCTAGTTGGGTAACTTGGGCGCGACGACCACCAGCACTATCACTGCGGCCACCAGGGCGTTGTAATGAGTGAGTAACATCGAAAATTACTGGGTAGCCCATTTCTTTCATGGTGCCAAAACCGAGCATATCAACCACTAGGTTATTATAACCAAATGATGAACCACGCTCACATAACATTAAGTTATCGTTACCCGCTTCATTAAATTTGTTCAAAATGTGGCGCATTTCTTCAGGGGCCAAAAACTGGGCTTTCTTAATATTAATCACCGCCTGAGTTTTGGCCATTGCTGCGACTAAATCGGTTTGACGAGATAGAAATGCTGGCAACTGAATCACATCAACTACTTCTGCAACAGGTGCTGCCTGATGTGGTTCATGAATATCGGTAATAATTGGCACATTAAAGGTCTTTTTTATTTCTTCAAATATTTTTAAGCCTTCATCAAGACCTGGTCCACGATAAGAGTTAATCGACGAGCGATTTGCCTTATCGAAAGATGCCTTAAACACATAAGGGATCCCCAACTTTTGAGTCACCTCAACATAGTGCTCAGCAATTCTCATTGCCATATCACGCGACTCTAAAACATTCATGCCACCAAACAGCACAAATGGTTTGTCGTTAGCAACATCAATATTTGCCACTTTGATTATTTTTTGGATCATTTTCAAATTCCTTAAAGTGCGATGACTTGCAGTAGCTGGCCACAGAACCAAGCCATATACGTACCAACAACATATCCTAATACCGCAAGTAACACACCTACTGGGGCTAATGACGGATGAAATGCTGATGCCACAACAGGGGCAGAGGCTGCGCCCCCGACATTAGCTTGCGAACCAACCGCCATATAAAACAGTGGAGCTTTAATCACCTTGGCGACAGTAAACATCAAGATTGCATGAACTA
>JABSRS010000054.1:0-9011 GCA_013214885.1 Gammaproteobacteria bacterium | reverse complement strand
GATATTACTATTTATATGCGTTATTTGTTAGAAAATAGTTATAGCAGTTCATTCCTGTTAGAAAGTTTGATAGATTCTCACAATAATATTTTTGTAAAATTCATTATGATTCCAATAGTTTTAAACAAGATATATAAATAAGCCTGACCTACTTTTGAAGCACCGACCGCCTCTAAGTTTCGAACTTTGGTAAATGACAGTGCTAAGCCAATGGTGGTGGTAATAAAGATTAACCAGAAGAATCCACTGTGTAAGCTGTACTTCTCGGAATCTGGATAGTGCTCTGCAAAAAACGGCGCAATAATATCCGCCAGCATATGTCCTAAACCAGTGACGCCAAAACCAACCGCAACAATCATCATTAAATCTTTCAGCGTTGGAATTCGGCCATGCTCTGAATGGTACTTTTCAACCTTAATTCTAAGCTTGTCAATCGCCGTGGTATCAGCACCTGTTTTGGCATCAATCTCTTTAGCCTTTGAGGCAAAATACAGCAGAAATGCCATCCAAATATTAGCGACAATAACGTCAACAGTGACCATGATTGAGAATATGTCACCACCAACACCGTATATTTCTTTCATTGCGGCTTGGTTTGCACCACCACCAATCCAGCTACCAGCAACCGTGGTCATGCCCCGCCAAACGGCTTCAGGTCCATCGGTGCCAATTAATTCCGGATTAAACTGAGCAATAACTAGTAGCGCAATTGGACCACCAATCACAATGCCAACAGTACCAGTCAAAAACATAATAAGTGCTTTAGGGCCAAGACTTACGATCGCCTTTAAATCAACACTTAAGGTCAGTAACACTAAGCAAGCAGGCAGTAAGTAACGAGAAGCAACGTAATACAGTTGCGATGCGTTACCGTCAACCACACCAAAGGTATTTAGGAGTGAAGGTAAAAAGTAGCACAGTAATAATGCTGGGATATATTTATAAAACTTTTTCCAAAAAGGATGATCGCTCTGGCTGGTGTAAAAAACCCCACCAAGAATTACCGCCAGTAACCCTAAGACAGTCGCGTCATTGCTAAATACCACGGTTTCCATAAACTCACTCTCTTTAATTATTATTGTATCTGTTAATGAAATATATTGGTTTGTTGGTTCAGTGTTTTGATATGCATTTTAAGCACATCACTATTTGGATCGTCAGGGCAATTGTCAATAAAGAAACTAAAATCCTCGAGTGCCCCTTCATAACATTCCAGTTGCTGCAGCACAAAGCCGCGTTCCATTCGCTGCTGTGGATCATCGGGTATTATTTCGAGTAATAGCTCACTAAAATATAATGCCTGTTCAAATTTCTTTTCTAACAAGCAAGACTGCTTGATACAGACTAAGTAACGCTTTTTTATCGCATCGGCTGTGGCTGTAACCAAGTGATACTCGTTTAACCGATGATAATCACCTAAATGACCGCGCAGTAGCACTTCCATCCGCGCGTTGGTTAATTGTTCTCCAGTTAGCGGATCGAAGAAAAAACCATCGTCGCCAACCAGCTCAATAATTAATGATCCAGGGAAATCAACAACTCGGGTCTCAAGGTCAAGCAATCCGAGCAATTCATTGATGATGATGGTGATCAATGAATTATTGCCCTTGCGATCAGTCATCAAGCTAAATAAATTATTTCTCGGTAGCGAAAAGTAATCGTCACTAGCGATTGAGAATTGCCACTGGCTATAAAATAGCTGCTTAAATACGTGCCATCGCTGTGGCGGTGATAGTTGTTGTTCGCGCAATGCAATGACGTCAGCATATAATGCCTGCCATAATTGTTTTGCCTCATCGACGTCCTTCGAGGTTAACAACGAACAATAGTCAACTAGCTCAAATGGTGTCGCAGTCTCGACTTTAAAATTTATTTTCACCGCGTCAGATTAACCTAAAATAAAGGGTTGTTTTAAAATTGCTAACTTGCCAGCAATAGCGACCCAACCAATAGCACCGACGATCGTTAACAAACGACTTTTGGTGGTCTTAGAGCGATATAAAGCAATATAAGCAAGAATAATGTAGGCAATAACCGCGATTAATTTTTCAGTAATCCAGCCGTCAACAAATGGATATTGACCAATAATACTACAGAGTGTTAACGCACTGATCAGTAAAAATGTATCGACAGTTCGAGACGTCATTTTTGCCCATTTTTTCTGATGTATCGGCTTGTTCGCAAACATTAAGCCCGCTCTAACGATAAAGAACAACACACTAAATGCCACAAGGCTTAAATGAATATGTCTAATTGGCAGATAAAACTGGTCCATAAAATTTCTCACTAATATTTTTAGTGGGCTATTTTACTACTTTTGGCTAATAATGCTAATAACCAACCGTTAAAATGATTAAAAAGATAACATTTGTCGAAAAAACGCTCGAATATTAACGAGCGTAAGGTGTTAATCGGGAAATCGTTTCATTATTTTTAGAAAACGTTCTTTATTATCAAGAAATAAATCAACCAATTTTGGTTCAAACGCTTTGCCCCGATTTTCTTTAATGTGAGTTAAGCAATAATCAAGATCGTACGCCGGTTTATAGCAGCGGCGGCTATGTAATGCGTCAAAGACATCAACTAATGACACGATTCGACCAAACAAATCTATTGCTTCGCCAGCGAGACCATTTGGATAACCTTTGCCATCCCAACGCTCGTGATGAGTTAGTGCAATCCGCGCTCCAACTTGGAGGATTTCCCGAGGTGAATCATACAATAAATCATATCCTTGTTGAGCATGAGTCATCATGATTTCCCATTGTGCCTGATCTAATTTCCCTGGGTAATTTAACACATCGTCTCGGATGCTAATTTTACCAACGTCATGCAATGGCGAGGAAAATTTTATTAGCTTGACCTGCTCAGAGGGTAAGCCATACAGTATTGCCAGTAACTCCGAGAGCTCAGCCACTCGCTTTAAATGATTGCCAGTCTCACGCGAGCGTGTTTCGAGGGCGTGACCTAAGCGGTAAACAATTTCACGCTGGGTATCTTCTAATTCCTGATTCAACAAGATATTGTCATAAGCTATCTGGACATTTGTTGAAAATAATTCAATTAGATTCCTATCTTGATCACACATATCTACGGGTAAGCCAGAGATAAAGACTAAAGCAGAGCGATTACCGGTATTTTTACGATAGTAAAAAATATACCCTTCACCGTAGACTATTTTTTGATCTTGGGTTTCGTTGCTACAATGTTTCCTCAACTCAGGTGGCAGCACCTCCCAAACCGATCTCCCTTCACTCCCGATATAATCACCTTGAGCAACAACCACTTTGAGTGATCGTTCGAATTTATCAACGCCATGAGCTTCTGCCACTAAGGAGTTTAAATTAACGGGGTTATTACCGCGGCAAAACACCGAGGTAATTTGTCGCAATAAGCCGTCAATAAAGGTATCCATACTGCGGATCGAAAACAAATTAGAGGATGACTCAATGACACTTTCTAAGCCAGCACGGTTGTGCTCGATGGCGATTAAATCTTGATACGAACGAAATGAGGCAATAACGGTGGTAAATAAACGCTGCGCTGTTAATTCTGTTTTAGATTTATAATCATTAATATCATAATTAATAATCACTTCACGCTCTGGCGCCTGACCTGGCTGCCCAGTTCGTAATACAATCCTTACCATCGAGTTTTTTAGCTCTTCACGAATATAGCGAGCAACAGTAAGCCCAGCGTCGTCGGTTTCCATCACGACATCGAGTAAAACCAACGCTATATTATTATTTTCAGCTAAGATTTCTTTGGCTTGAACCCCTGAATAGGCACTGATAAATTCAATTTCTTTACCTTGATATATTACATCTCTTAACGCTAGCTTAGTGACGGCATGAACTTCTTCTTCATCATCAACAATTAATAACTGCCACTTTTCATTTTTTACCGCTTCATTTAGCACGGTCTCTTCAGTGGAAAACACAAAGGCATCCATCACATTCCCCTCTACTCAGATAATAATTGAGCACTAATCAGTCAATTATTAAAGGGTAGTTGAAAATTGGTATTTTGTTAGTGAGAATTATTTACAACGAAGAAAACCAAAGGTGGCCCGATCTAACCCAGCAAGATCTTTAATGGTTGTCGCAGAGTCAAACCCTGCTGCAGTTAAGATATCGCGCACTTTTTTACCTTGTTCAAAACCGTGTTCAAACAATAACATGCCATCTAACTTTAAGAACTGACGGCTCTGCTCAGTAATATCGATAATATCTTGAAAGCCATTATTTTTAGCGACCAACGCAGATAACGGTTCAAACCTAACATCACCTTGAGCTAAGTGTGGATCATTCGCGTCAATATAAGGAGGGTTCGAAACAATAAAATCACAGCTAGCATAGTGATTCGAATCGAGGTTGCTCAGCCAACTTGATTGTAAAAAGTTAACATTAGTAATCGCCAACTGCTGTTGATTACTTTGCGCCAATGCTACCGCATCGTCACTATAGTCAATACCAAGTAATTGCCACTCCGGCTGTTCACTGGCTAGCGCTAATGCAATGGCACCAGTCCCAGTGCCCAAATCAATCCCAATGGCATTAGGTTTACTAATATGCTCTAGTACCAATTCAACTAATAACTCAGTTTCGGGGCGTGGGATTAAGGTTGAACGAGCAACTTTAAGCGGGAGTGACCAAAACTCTTGTAGTGCAACAATATAGGCAATAGGTTCACCTTGCTCGCGCCGCGTGATCAGCGCTTCAAACTTAGCCTCGCACTCTGGATTAATTACTTTTTCCGGCCAGGCGTAAAAATAGCTTCGGTCAACAGCTAACACATCAGCAAGCAATACTTGAGCATCTAAAGTAGCGGTGTCACTTTGAGATAAGCGCGCTGCCGCTTCTTTTAATAGATGCTCTATCGTATGGGGAGTCACTATCTATTGTCTTCTGCCAAAGCAGCCAACAGATCGGCCTGTTGCTCATTAAGCAAAGGCTGAATAATTAAATCAATATCACCCTGCATAATATCGCCTAGACGGTATAACGTTAGGTTGATCCGGTGATCACTCACTCGCCCTTGCGGGTAGTTATAAGTACGAATACGTTCACTACGATCGCCACTAGCAACTAAACCACGACGAGTTGTATCTTCTTCTGCTTGACGTTTTTCATCTTCTGCTTGTTGTAAACGCGCAGAAAGTACCGACATTGCCTGGGCACGATTTTTGTGCTGAGAGCGCTGTTCTTGACACTCAACTACGGTACCCGTTGGAAGGTGAGTAATTCGAATCGCTGAATCTGTTTTGTTAACGTGCTGACCACCAGCACCTGAGGCGCGGAAAGTATCTACTTTTAAATCAGCTGGATTAATCTTAATTTGTTCAGCTTCTGGGATTTCTGGCATTACCACAACGGTACAAGCTGACGTATGAACTCGCCCTTGTGATTCGGTTTCAGGAACACGTTGCACACGATGACCTCCTGACTCGAATTTCATAACACCATAGATACCTTCACCCGATATTTTAGCGATAATCTCTTTAAAACCACCTTGATCACTTTCATTGAGCGTGATGATTTCAATTTTCCAGCCTTTAGCATCGATATAACGGCTGTACATTCGAAATAAATCACCCGCAAAAATTGCGGCTTCATCACCACCAGCACCGGCGCGAATTTCTAGGAAAGCATTACGATCGTCATTGGGATCTTTTGGCAACAGCAGAATTTGTAAATCATCTTCAATTTGAGCGAGTGCGCCTCTGGCCTCTTTAAATTCTTCCTGAGCCATTTCACGCATGTCAGGATCTTCATCCTTTAGCATTTCCTGAGCTGACTCAAAATTGCCTTGTGCTTGCTTGTAACTATTAAAGGCTTCTACCACTGGACCTAATGCTGAGTATTCTTGATTTAGGGCGCGAAACAAATCTTGATTTGCAATTGTTTCAGGATCACTAATCAGTGCCTCGACTTCTTGATGACGCTCATCTAAGCCTTCAAGCTTAGCGTAAACCGTTGGTTTCATTAACGTTAACTCTCATTGATTAGAGTAAGCCAACCAAATACAATGATTCAGTTGACCTCTTATAGGATATTTGGGGAGTATTGTAGTATAGCCAAGCGAAGATAAACACTGTTACTTGGCCAGCTAGTGATTGTTGGCCATGCCTAGTGCATCGGCAATAACAGTTAATTTATCTAAATCACCCGCATGGCTTGCCGCACTCATCGCGCGAGTTGGACTATGAATAAGTTTATTGGTCAATTTATTGGCCAGTTCTAATAATACTTTTTCACTATCAGCACCAGAGGCTAATTTCGCCATCGCTTTTTCGAGTAAATCATCTTTGGTCGCCATACTTTGATCGCGATACTGACGAATATGATCAATAGATTTTAACGAACGAGTCCAGGCAATAAATTCATCGGCTTGTTGAACAGTTATAATTTCAGCTTGATCGGCAGCGGCGCGGCGCGATGCCATATTTTGTTCAACGATACCTTGCAGATCATCAACCGTATAAAGGTAGACATCATCAAGGTCACCCACTTGTGACTCAATATCACGCGGTACGGCAATATCAATTAACAGCATCGGTTGATGACGACGACTACGCGTTGCCTCCTCAACCATCCCTTTACCAAGAATTGGTAACGTACTAGCGGTTGATGAAATAACGACATCTGATTGCGCCAAATGATCGGGGATCTGACTCAAGGTAATAGCTGTGCCACCAATCTCATCGGTCATTGCTTTAGCGCGAGCCAGTGTCCGATTGGCGACAGTAATATTGGTCGCTCCCGCTTCAATCAAATGCTTTGCCACTAATTCAATTGTTTCACCAGCCCCAATCAGCAACACATTAGTTTGCGCCAGCTCAGAGAAGATTTGTTTGGCTAAACTAACCGCGGCAAATGCAACTGACACGGCGTTGGCACCAATATTGGTCTCGGTTCTCACTTTTTTAGCGACCGAAAAGGTGCGCTGAAACAGCTTATCCATCATTAATGAGATCGAGCCTGCCGACTTAGCAGTACTATAGGCTTGTTTGATTTGACCTAAGATTTGCGGTTCACCAAGCACTAAAGAATCTAATCCACAAGATACTCGCATTAGATGATTTACCGCAGCAACACCTTGATGAACATAAATGCTTTGCTCGAGTTCATCTTTTGAAATGTTGTGAAAATTAACCAGCCACTCAATCAACTGTTCACTTTGAGCTTTATGACAATAGAGCTCGGTGCGATTACAGGTTGAAACGATAACAGCTTCACCACCATCATTTAAGGACTTCAACTGTTGTAATGCTGCAACCATTTGATCGGGTGAAAATGCAATTTTTTCACGCAACTCGACCGATGCAGTTTTATGATTGATACCTAAAGCAACTAAAGACATGTAATTGGTTTCGACTATTATTGGCTTACTATTTATTAAACACAATTTTACATCAAACTTACCCCAAATTGAAACCGTCTCTAGTGCCTAGATCAAAAAGAAGATACTCTATACCTAATCTAGGTCAATTTTTTCGAAGGCGATATGCGCAAACGATTATTATTCTTATTTACAGCCATATTTTTGACCGGTTGCTCGACCACTAGTCTGTTGGTTTTTTCACCAGACCATGTGCCAACCCAATGGCAGTTCAATGGCAAAGTTGCCATAAAAACCCCAGAACAAGCACAAGGACTAAAAATTAACTGGCACCAAATTGATGATCAGTTTGATATTAATCTTTATACCACCTTTGGCATCACCGTCTTAAAAATTAAAGGTAATAAGCATACCGTTAATATCGAAAGCGATCAGGGCCCTATTACAGGGACATCCGCTCAGCAGTTAATTTGGCAACAGACTGGCTGGCACATTCCAATTGATAACCTGCAACACTGGTTACTAGGTGATGTGACCGATGCTACTAATGTCGAGTTATCTAATAATGGTCATTTTCTTAGTGGTAACATTTATGACAATTTTGGTCGGCAATGGCAGCTAAGTTTAAATAAATACCAGCCCGTTCAAGGGCGAACCCTCCCCCATAGCTTACGCTTGCGCCATGACAAGTTATTGTTAAAGCTTGCGATTAGTGAATGGAAAATCGAACAATAATTCAATCTGCTAGAATAGACTATGACAACAAAAGACAATATTTGGCCAGCTCCCGCAAAAATTAACTTATTTTTACACATCACTGGACGCCTTGATAATGGCTACCATACGTTAGAAACTATCTTTCAATTTTTAGATTATGGCGATAGCTTAAAATTTGAGATAAATGGTGCTAATTCGATCTTAATCACTCCCGAGGTTCCTGGGGTCAGCCTTAGCGATAACCTAATATATCGCGCTGCCATGCTGCTAAAGCCTCATGCTAAAACTAATGCCGGCGTAGTAATAAACCTCTCAAAGATTTTACCAATGGGGGCTGGATTAGGGGGCGGTTCGTCTAATGCCGCGACCACCTTAGTGGCATTAAATCTGCTGTGGCAATGTGATCTCTCGGTCGACGATTTAGCCCAGCTAGGTTTAGTTTTGGGGGCTGACGTCCCGATATTTGTTAAAGGTTTTGCCGCCTTCGCCCAGGGCGTTGGCGAGATACTTACCCCGGTTTCACCACCACAACCTTGGTATTTGATCGTTTGGCCAGGAGTTAGCGTTGCAACAGCCGACATATTTAATGCCCCAGAGTTGCCCCGTGACACTCAACCAATCGAATTAAAACAACTAGATAGTGCTATTTTAAAAAATGATTGTGAAAAAGTAACAAAAAATCGCCACCCTGAAGTTGCCAATGCCCTTGACTGGTTGATACAATATGCGCCAGCAAAAATGACTGGTACTGGTAGTTGTGTTTTTGGTCAATTTGAAAGTGAACAGGCAGCGGCTGCTGCGCTTTTAGATCTACCAACAACCATGCATGGTTTCGTTGCTAAAGGGATAAATAAATCTCCTTTAATGGCAACTTTAGCTTTGCATAAATAACACCAGCCCATTGATGCCACACAACTTAACTGTTATTTGCTGATTTACAGTGAATAATGAAT
>JABSRS010000548.1 GCA_013214885.1 Gammaproteobacteria bacterium | reverse complement strand
GACCATCAAGGTTAAATTCTTGCGGGCAATGCTCAATGGTGCCTTTATAAATTACCGCTTGACCGTATTCTTCGCAATGGCTTTCTAGCTCAGGTAATTTAAACAAACGGTAGGTTGCTGAATAAAAGCCGATATGACCAATTTTTTCACTGATTTTGGGATTGTCGATAGTGATAGGGCGATCTTCAACCAAGCGTGGATCGGCAAAGCCTGCTTTTTTCGCGAGGTTAATAAAATCATTCCAATAAAGCGCGCCACTTAAACACTCACCATACAACAGCGGATCGTCAACTAATGCTTTAGGAACACGGCGGTCGGCATAAACGTCACTAAAATACAGTTCGCCACCGACTTTGAGTAAGTCAAAAGCCTGCTTTAATACCGCCTCTTTGTCTTCACACAGGTTAATCACGCAGTTAGAAACAATAATATCAAAACTGCTTGATTCAAATCCAAGTTGATCTAGTTGTTCTAAATAGCCTTTATGAAAACTGGTATTGGCGACTTGATATCCAAACTTTTGACGATGATATTCAATGTGGTTAGTGGCTACGGCTAATTGCTCATCGGTCATATCGACACCGACAATTTGACCTTGCTCGCCAACCATTTGGGCGAGAGCGTAACAATCTCGACCTGAACCACTGCCTAAATCAAGAATTTTGGTACCGATCAGTTGCTCGGGACACACCAGACCACAGCCGTAATAACGCATCATCACTTCATCGTGAATATTGCTGAGGATCGGTTTTAAAAATTCAGGCATTGCATCATCGGTGCAACAAGCATTAGTTTGTAAATCGGCTGAACCTTGGAGGGTCTGACCATAGTATTCTTTAACTTGATTATGCATCGTTTGGGCTCTCGTTGATGGCTGCTACGCTCGCAGCAAACAATTGAATTTGGTTAAGTAACATTTGACGGGCTGGGCGATTGTCACAAAGTAGGTCTAACCCAAGTTGTGATAACTGTTGCTGGTGGTCAATATCGTAAGTTATGTCAGTTATGGTAACAGTTTGTTGATTTATATCGCATAAAGCGGCTAAAGCATCACCAAGTTGGTCGGTGCTCCAAGGAAGATGCTCTAAATCTGGCCAAGGGACTCGATTGGCCATAATCGTCACGCCACCATCGAGCGCAGGGGCTAGAGCAATATCATCTTGTAATAGCGCGTCGGTAATTTGGTTAAAATTAGTGATGGTTAACGCTGGTGCGTCGCTGCCAATGTATAGAATATGGCTGTGGCCAAGGTCTCTTAACTGTTGATCTAGTGTGTTTAGACGCTGACCCAGATTACCTGTTTGTTGGGGCAGCACTAACAGATCTTTAGTTAATAGTTGCTGCGCCCATGCTTGATCATCGATGCTCGCAGGTGAAATAACCACATTGCCTGACCAGGTGTTTAAATCTTCGAGGGCACATTGTAAAAAATGCTCAGCAAAAACTAATGCTTGCTTAGCGCCAATCGTGGCAGCCAAGCGCTGTTTACCATGATGCAGCGCGGGGCGCTTACATAGCAGGACTAGGGTGAATTGGATAGCAGGAATAATATTTACCCTTTAAAAATTTATCGACTAGTTTAACAGACCTTAATCAATCATAAATAATTTCAATGCGTTATAAAATAATTGATAATAACCAAGCAAATAATGGGGCGATAATTGCGGTTAGGATCCCACTAATTACCAGGGCTAATGAGCTAAATGCCCCCTGTTCACTGCCTGTTTCGATGGCTTTAGCGGTGCCGATAGCATGAGCACCACAACCCATGGCAAGTCCTTGCGCGTGGGGATCGTTAATCTTAAAAAGTTTGAGCAGGCTAAAACCGCCAAGTGCGCCCAATAATCCGACCGCAATAACCACGGCGGCAGCGAGTGATGGTAAACCACCAGTTTCGGTGGCCACAGCCATTGCAATTGGGCTAGTGACCGATTTAGGCAGCAATGATAATAACAATACC
>JABSRS010000547.1 GCA_013214885.1 Gammaproteobacteria bacterium | reverse complement strand
GAGCGGTAGTTCAGTTGGTTAGAATACCGGCCTGTCACGCCGGGGGTCGCGAGTTCGAGTCTCGTCCGTTCCGCCAAGATTTTTGAGTTGATAAGTTACAAGTTACAAATTATATTGTGCTGCAGTTTTAATTAGCGATGTTAAATAGATAATACGGAGCGGTAGTTCAGTTGGTTAGAATACCGGCCTGTCACGCCGGGGGTCGCGAGTTCGAGTCTCGTCCGTTCCGCCAAGATTTTTGAGTTGATAAGTTACAAGTTACAAATTATATTGTGCTGCAGTTTTAATTAGCGATGTTAAATAGATAATACGGAGCGGTAGTTCAGTTGGTTAGAATACCGGCCTGTCACGCCGGGGGTCGCGAGTTCGAGTCTCGTCCGTTCCGCCAACGCTGTAATACAATAGATATTAAAACTTAAAACTAACTTATATAAAAACCGCCAGCCTAGTGCTGGTTTTTTTATGTCTAAAATTCAGCACTCTCACAGTTCTCACCGTTATACTCTTAAAAACATTGGCATAAATGATTTACCTCAACCAATCAGCTTCGGCTGTTGCTATTATGGTAATCGCTGAGCTATATTAATAGCAATTGTATTAATGAATGGATCAATTTTTCACGTCAAAAATGATCAACTTATTTGTGCAAGTGGTAACAGCCTTCAAGTCATCAAAAGGAAAGCACATGGATACAAGTAATCATTGCAATATGTCAGTTTTATTTGAGCAACTTGGATTATCTGGCGACATTGTTCAGATTAATCGTTTTCTAAAAGAACATCGTCTATTTGAAAATCAACGGATCGAACAAGCCGACTATTGGACACCATCCCAGGCCGCCTTTTTGCAACAGGCGATTGCCGAAGACTCCGATTGGGCTGAAATCGTCGACCATTTAGACGCTGCCTTACGCCATTAAATCATCCCCCACCAAAGCTCTTTGTCTGTGATAGGTAAAGGGCTTTGTTGATCTATACTCTGAGAGAAAACCTTAGGAAAAAATATGAATAAGAATTGTTTTATTAGTCTTGCTATCAAATTGATGCTGATTAGCGCAGCCGCCATGGCAATGAGCGGGTGTACTCCCAATGACCCTGCATTAGAACAACTCGATGGCTTTATTTCAAAGCAACAAATTGATAAGACTAATCCACAATGGAAGCAAAACTTATCGAAACCACCGCAGCTAGTGTTTGCTGAAGGAACCCGTTATTTATGGCTGCTTGAAACTACTCAGGGCAACTTAACCATTGAGTTGATGAGTGATACCGCACCGATGCATGTATCGAGTACAATCTACTTAACGCAGTTAGGTTTCTATGATGATATTATTTTTCACCGGGTGATCCCAGGCTTTATGGCGCAAGGTGGTGATCCTAAAGGTCTTGGCTCTGGTGGTCCTGGTTATCAATATGCAGGAGAGTTCGGTGGGGCGTCGCACGATAAACCTGGGATCTTAAGCATGGCAAACTCTGGTCCCAATACCGATGGTAGCCAATTCTTTTTAACCTTCAAACCGACACCATTCCTCGACGGTCGCCATACGGTGTTTGGCGAAGTAATCAATGGCCTAGATGTGTTAGAAAAGTTAGCCAGCCTTGGTTCGCGCTCAGGAAAAACCAGCGAAGAAATAAAAATAATTAAAGCCGAAATTGTGGTGCAATCATAATCAGCTAATTTAGTCATCCATGTATTTCACCCTTCGGTGCCAGCATTAGCTGGCACCGAAGGGTGAACGGAGCGCTGGCGTTATAATATTGCACACATATAATATTGGACAGGCACATTAATGTCTTTGATTTTTGATTTTCTGTTATTTTGGTCTAAAGTATTCCTGAATAAAAAATAAACAGGTAATTATCATGACCCGTGCCAGATATAGTCAGATCGACTTGAGTGAAACGACTTTTTATCATGTCATAAATCGTTGTGTTCGGCGAAGTTTTTTATGCGGTGAAGACCGCTACAGTCATAAAAACTACGATCATC
>JABSRS010000546.1 GCA_013214885.1 Gammaproteobacteria bacterium | reverse complement strand
AAAACCCAGAGCCGCATAATCGATCCGTCCCGATACAAAAATTAATATCAGTGAAATTGTTAGTGCTACAAGCCACAATTTGTGATTGAAAAAGCGGCTAATGATTGCTATTGCAAGCACCAACCAAATAACACCATTTTGTAATAAATCATCAATATAAAACATGTTTTCTCGTAACGCCTTCTTTAGTGATTTTTTGAGCTGTTTTTTGTGCCGCGCAAACGCACAATTTTGTTATTTATAAAGGCTTAGGTGCCACTTAAAATTCTCTTGCTGTAGATCACACATAATGCCAGAGTTTATGTTACATTAGATGTATCTAATATTATGGTTTACTATGAAATTACTATGAAATTATTATTAATTATCTTAGGTCTAGGACTGAGTTGCAATACGCAGGCTCAACAACCGAGTGATTTACAACAGGCGCGAGATATCGTTGCGTCATTCTCTAAAGCGCTTAAGTCAACCTTAAAGCCTGCGCTGAAACAACTGGGACCCGTAGCGGCTATTAACGTCTGCACCGAAGCTGCGCCGCGCTTGGCTATGCAATTTTCTGCTACTACCGATTGGCAGGTCTCGCGTACTAGTCTTAAAAATCGTAATCCGCAAAACGCACCCGATCAATGGGAGCAGCAGACTCTGCAATTGTTCGAGCAGCAAAAGGCCCAAGGCAAAGACATTACTCAATTAGAGCATTGGCAATTGGTCACTCAACAGGGCACTAAAGTGTTGCGCTATATGAAGGCTATTCCAACCGCGGCTAAACCCTGCCTTGCCTGTCATGGCAGCAATATCAACCCGAAAATTCAGGCTCAGCTCACTGCAAGTTACCCACTAGATAAAGCGACTGGTTATCAAGTGGGTGATATTCGCGGCGCGTTTAGTTTAAAAAAACAGCTTTAAATCGGCTAACTCGATAAAAGTTCAATAATTGTCTCCAACTGCGACAATTTGTCACATTATCATCAGTTGAGGAAAGCGTTAGACTTCTTGAAAATTTTAACCAAGAAGTTTAATCATGTCTCGAGTTTCATTAATAGCGTTAGCTGTTTCGTCCACTTTATTGTCTTACGCTGCATTAGCAGATCAACCTGCAAGCTCCGTTGTAAAAAATAACCAAGAAATAGAACGTATTACTATTTCTGCCAGTCGGATCCCTAAAAAAGATATTGAACAAGCCATCGCGATTGAGTTTGTTGGTAAATCGACACTTGACCAAGATAATGGCCAGCATATTGCTGAGTCACTTAATACTATCTCTGGGGTGTTATTAAATCAGCTGCAGGGCGCGCATGGTCATAATGCGGCTATTCGTATGCCGATAAACTATTCTGGTTATTACCTCTATTTACAAGATAATATTCCACTGCAATCGGCGGCATTCTTTAATCATAACGCCTTATGGTGGAGTAGCTTTAATTCAACCATTAAACGGATTGAAGTGATCAAAGGGGCGGGCACAGCACTGCATGGCTCTGGCGCAATCGCGGCCACCATTAATACCCTAAGTGAAGATGTCACGATGGAGCCAAGAGGACAATTTGATTTGACCTTGGGTGAGTATGGCTATGTGAAGAGCAAAGGTTATTACTCAAATGCGATTAGCGAAAATCAGGGCATCGCAATCTCTGGCTCGTTGCAATCGAACGAAGGCTATCGCGATCATACTAGCTCGCAACGCGGTGAAATACATATTAAGCACCAGTACCAAGATGATAATCAATCATTAACCACTAGTTTTGTGGCGTCTGATTTAGAGCAAGAAATGGCGACCAGTTTAAGAGCTGATGATTTTAACGATATTCCTCGATCATCAGGGTTAAATCCTAAAGTATTAGAATCTGATCCGCTGCGTAAAAGCCGTTACTATCGACTAAGCAGCACCTGGGATAAGGTAACCGATGACAATATTCGGATCAGCTTAATTCCATACCTGCGTCAGCGCACTAATGATTATACGGCGACGTGGAAGGCCCATATGCCTAAGC
>JABSRS010000545.1 GCA_013214885.1 Gammaproteobacteria bacterium | reverse complement strand
GCACATCAGGGCAACGATGGTGCCATTATGATCACTGGTACTGGTTCTTGTGGCTATAGTTATGTTAATGGTAAAGAGACCATGGTCGGTGGTCACGGATTCCCCCATGGCGATAAAGGCAGCGGTGCGTGGCTAGGCCTGCAGGCGGTTAAAAAGGTGTTGCTATCGTTGGATGGACTGGCTGTTAAATCGCTAATGAATAACATCATGTTAAACAAGCTTGATTGTAGTAACGCCTTAGAAATTGTCGAAGCCGTTGCAAAAAAAACGGCCAATTTTTACGCTACTCTGGCCGCGGTGGTATTTGAGGCCGCCGCAGATAACGATGAACTTGCTTTGAGCATTGTTAATGACGGTGCAAGTTATATCGGCCAAGTTGCGCGGCGGCTACAACGGGAAAACCCACCGCGCATGTCATTAATAGGTGGGTTAAATAAAATATTAATCAATTATTTAGATCATGATGTCGCGCAACTACTCAGTCAACCGATCAGTGCACCCGAAATTGGTGCGGTACTTTATGCGAAACAGCAAACTCAGCAGGCATCATAATGGGGACAGTCGATATGGCAAAAAAAATTATTAGCGCGACCCGAATTTTCGATGGCTACCAGTATCACGATCAGGCTCAACTTGTCATCGCCGATGGCAAAATTGTGGCGATTGAGGCAATTGACGGCAGTGCTAGTGTTCATATTGATGGCATTATTGCGCCGGGATTTATTGATTTGCAGGTCAACGGTGGTGGTGGGGTTTTACTTAATACTGATCCAACACTTGCTGGTATTAAAACGATTATTGCTGCCCATCGTCAATTTGGCACCACCGCAATGTTGCCAACACTAATTACCGATACCATTGAGATAATGACCCAGGCTGCCGACGCAGCTGCATTGGCCATTAGCGAGCATGTTACTGGGGTCCTTGGGATTCATTTTGAGGGCCCTCATATCAGCATTGCTAAAAAAGGCGCACATAGTGAAGAGTATATTCGGCCAATTAGCGACGCCGAATGGGCTATTTTGTCTCGTCAAGATTTAGGACAAATTAAGGTCACTATTGCCCCTGAGAATGTTGCGGTTGCAGATATTAAGCGCATGGTTACTTTGGGTATTAAAGTCTTTTTAGGTCACTCTAATGCCGACTTTTCTACCGCACAGGCGGCCCTTGATGCTGGGGCTGATGGTTTTACTCATTTATTTAATGCAATGTCACCGCTAACATCTCGAGAGCCAGGATTGGTTGGTGCGGCGTTATTAAACGATCAGGCGGTGTGTGGGCTGATCGTTGATGGCCACCATGTCGATTATGCAAGCTGCCGTTTAGCACTAAAAACCAAACCCCGCGGCACAGTATTGTTGGTGACGGATGCGATGTCGGTTGTTGGCAGTGATATTGAGCGCTTTGCTTTTTTCAACCGTGAAATAATAAAAACAGGCAGCAGGTTAAATTCCACCACAGGAGAATTAGCTGGATCGGCGTTAGATATGGCTACTGCGGTGCGTAATACTCACCAATATTTAGATCAACCACTGACTGAGGCATTAAGAATGGCCAGCCTATACCCAGCACAATACTTAGGTTTAGCTGATCATATTGGCCAGCTACAAGTAGGAACTCAGGCAGACTTTATTGCGTTAAATGAAGATTTAGTCGTGATTAATAGCTGGGTTCTCGGCCACTAATCGATCGTTAATATCAAGCCCGCTGGTTGATGCTTTAGCCTGTAACAAATCAGTTAAATAGCGATTCATCGCGTTACTATTATTGGAAACAATAAAGGACAGGCACTAAACAATAAAGGACAGGCACAATTATGCCTTTGATATTTGGATTATCTGATATTTAGGTCTAAAATATTTCCGAGTGAAAATGAACAGGTGATTATCATGACGCGTGCCAGGTACAGTCAGATTGACTTGAGTGAAACCACTTTTTATCATGTGATAAATCGTTGTGTTCGGCGAAGTTTTTTATGCGGTGAAGACCGTTACAGCCA
>JABSRS010000544.1 GCA_013214885.1 Gammaproteobacteria bacterium | reverse complement strand
ATGTTCACCGATTTCGATTTCGCATTACTAGAAATCAATCCTCTTGTTGTGACTGATGAAGGTAATCTTCATTGTCTAGATGGCAAAATCACTATTGATGGCAACGCGTTATACCGTCAGCCTAAAATCCGTGAAATGCACGATCCTTCACAGGAAGACGAGCGTGAAGCGCATGCAGCACAATGGGAGCTAAACTACGTAGCTCTTGACGGTACTGTTGGTTGTATGGTGAACGGTGCAGGCCTAGCGATGGGTACTATGGACATCGTTAACCTACACGGCGGCAACCCGGCTAACTTCTTGGACGTTGGCGGCGGCGCTAACAAAGAACGCGTTTCTGAAGCATTCAAGATCATTTTGTCTGACGAAAACGTTAAAGCGGTACTAGTAAACATCTTCGGCGGCATCGTTCGTTGTGACATGATTGCTGAAGGTATCATCGGCGCTGTTAAAGAAGTAGGCGTTAAAGTGCCTGTTATTGTACGTCTTGAAGGTACAAACGCTGAATTAGGCCGTGAAGTTCTTAAGAACTCTGGTTTAGACATCATTGCTGCTGAGTCACTTACCGACGCTGCACAAAAAGTTGTTGCTGCTGCGGAGGGCAAATAATGTCAATTCTAATCAATAAAGATACCAAAGTAATCTGTCAAGGTTTCACTGGTGGACAAGGTACATTCCACTCTGAGCAAGCGATGGAATACGGCACGCAAATGGTTGGCGGCGTAAGCCCAGGCAAGGGTGGTCAAACTCACCTTGGTCTACCAGTATTTAACACAGTTCGTGAAGCAGTAGCAGCTACTGGCGCAACGGCAACTGTTATCTACGTACCAGCACCATTTTGTAAAGATGCTATCTTAGAAGCTATCGACGCTGGCATCGAGCTAATCATCACCATCACTGAAGGTATTCCAACTTTAGACATGGTTGACGTTAAAGTTAAGCTTGAGCAAACTGGCGTTCGTATGATCGGTCCTAACTGTCCAGGTGTTATCACTCCTGGCGAAACTAAGATTGGTATCATGCCTGGTCACATCCACTTACCTGGTAGAGTTGGTATCGTATCTCGTTCTGGTACGCTTACTTATGAAGCAGTTAAGCAAACTACAGATTTTGGTTTTGGCCAATCTACCTGTGTTGGTATCGGCGGCGATCCAATTCCTGGTTCTAACTTCATCGATATTTTGGAAATGTTCCAAAACGATCCACAGACTGAAGCAATCGTAATGATTGGTGAAATCGGCGGAACGGCTGAAGAAGAAGCGGCTGAATACATCAAAGCACACGTTACTAAGCCTGTTGTATCTTACATTGCTGGTGTTACTGCACCAGAAGGTAAGCGCATGGGTCATGCTGGCGCGATCATCGCTGGCGGTAAAGGTACTGCTGAAGAGAAATTCAAAGCACTAGAAGCAGCAGGCGTAAAGACTGTTCGTTCTCTAGCTGATATCGGCAAAGCTCTAAAAGAAAAGACTGGTTGGTAAGCTAACGCTTAATAATTAGTTTGATAAAAACCCGCCTCGTGCGGGTTTTTTTGTGTTTATAGGAGCGGGGTCGCTGGCTTGGGTGTTACGAGATATTTTATTAAGGCTCGATATCGTAACTAATAGTAAAATCTGGTTGATAGGGCGTCCCAGGGGCTAAATTTAGTAATAAATCGAGGCGCCCGCCAATGATGACATCAACCCAACCAGAAGGACCACTATTAAGTGTTGCCATCACACCTGGGGTGATATTTACTTCTAGTTCACTGCTTTTGATTTTGCCATTGGGGGTAAACATAATGCCATTGCCATCGTTAGAATGGGTAAAAACGGTGACCTGCATATTGGTGTTTTTGGGGCCGACTATGCGATAGAAACCACGGCTAGTTTTAGTTGATTGGCAAATGTCATTAACGATATTGGTGACGGTACCGGTTAAATAGTTTATTTCGCAAGTCCCGAGACGTGGCGTTAATTTGCCAAAATCTAATGGATCAATGGTATAGAGTTGAGGAGTAATGGCATTGCTATTTCC
>JABSRS010000543.1 GCA_013214885.1 Gammaproteobacteria bacterium | reverse complement strand
CATGAGTGTCACCTTAGAAGTTATTCACACATAAATTTAGTATGGCACTTTTACAACAGTTTACTCATACATAGCCATAAAAAAGGCCGCTAAATTAGCAGCCTTTTAACAAGTTCCAATAATTACTGACTTATCGGGGTATTAAAATCTTCGCTTAACTCATAATCGCCAGTGGCACTGACTAATTTATTATCGCTAAATTTCAAAATAAACTCTTTATGCGTTACTTTGGCATTTTGACCTGATTTAAAATGCGAAACATAGTGCCAAGTATCACCACCAAAGGTATCTTCAATAACGGGACGACCGATGATAAAAGTTACTTGCTCTTTAGTCATTTCGACCCGTAGCTTTGAAACATCTTTAGTTTCAATGAAATTACCTTGAGGTAAATCCTGCTTATAGACTAACCAGTCAACAAAAGCACAAGATGGTAATGTGACGGCAAATGTAGCTAATAATAGCCATTTAGAAAGTGATTTAAACTTCATTGTTCCTCTTTAATATTATGTGCTTGATTTACTCTTGGATAGCATAATAGCCAAGGGGTTCCCCAAAGTAAATTATATTTATTATTTCGCTGAGTCAAAAGGTTTAAATATTAGATTAAAACCTTGTTCAGAAACTTCTAAAACGCTGCCTTGGGTATACCAGTCGCCCAGTACGACACGCTTAGCATCTTGATTATCAAGTGTAAAATAATGCTGGTCTGGCCGATGAGTATGTCCGTGAATTAGGGTGTTAACCCCAAAATTGCGCATTTGCCGTTCGACTTCGCTCTGAGTGACATCCATGATAGTCATCGATCTACCGCTATTTTTTAGCTCTGATTTTTGACGGGCGCGCTGGGCCATGGTACGGCGTAAAAATAATGGCAGAGATAGCATCATTTTTTGCCACCAAGCTTTACGACTTTTGATTCGAAATTTTTGGTAAGCCACGTCGAGGGTGCAAAGGGTATCGCCGTGCATGATTAACACAGGCTGACCATATAATTGGATGACATGATGTTCGGGTAATAAAATCATTCCTGCCTTAGCGGCGAAATTTTTTCCAACAATAAAATCCCGATTGCCATGAATAAAATAGACCGGCACGCCAGAATCGCTTAATTGCTTTATTTCGAAGGCAACTTGCTGATTTAAAGCCGAGTGATTGTCATCACCAAACCAAATTTCGAATAAGTCACCAAGAATATAGAGCGCTTGCGCTTCACGGGCCGTGGTTCTTAGAAAGTGATAAAATAGATCGCTAATGTCAGAGCGATCATCGCTAAGATGGAGGTCGGCAATAAAGAGAGTTTTTTTAGTCATAACAAATAAGGCACCAATGAATATTAATCATTGAGTGCCCTTAATACCTATAAATTTAGAATTTAGCTAAGTTCAGCTTTTTCGATAACCACTTCTTCTAATGGTACGTCTTGGTGATGTCCGCGATTACCAGTATCTACCGATTTGATTTTTTCAACCACATCCATCCCTTCAACGACTTCTGCAAATACACAGTAGCCCCAACCTTGAGTTGTTTCACTGCTGAAGTTTAAGAAATCGTTGTCAGAAATGTTAATGAAGAACTGAGCGCTGGCTGAATGCGGATCTTGAGTACGCGCCATTGCTAACGTGCCTTTTTTGTTCTTTAGGCCGTTATTTGCTTCATTATCAACACAAGTAACTGTGTCTTTTTCTTCCATGCCAGAAGCAAAACCGCCACCCTGAACCATGAAACCATCGATTACACGGTGGAAAATAGTACCATCGTAGAAACCATCTTTAACATACTGTTCAAAGTTAGCAACAGTCTTAGGAGCTTTGTCAGCAAATGTTTCGATCTTGATTTGCCCATAGTTGGTGAACAATGTAATCATTTTTTTAAACCTTTAGTTTCGTAAATTCAGCTAAATTTTACCTTGTTTCGGCGCGAACTCAAATAATATGCTAAAAAAATCCTAATTAAGCACAATTTAAGGGGGATTTAATTGAGGCGCGATCGCCCAACTGGTAAACTTGAGCCTCTGA
>JABSRS010000542.1 GCA_013214885.1 Gammaproteobacteria bacterium | reverse complement strand
TAGCAAACAACCCAAAGTGACGACCGCGCCCTGTTTTACTGGGATTAATCGCAAAGTCTTTGGCTATTCCAACAATCCGTCCCATATTCGTTAACTGTCCCAGTGCCGATGAATCAGGATAGACGGCCTTGGCCAGTGATTGGGTTATCACGACGTTCCATTCTATATCTTTGCCATCTTTGTTTTTACTGTAATAAGCCTGGGTTATATCATCGTCAGCGGTTAATGCCCGCCCTTCGACAATCTCAACCCCAAGATTGCTAACGCCATTGGCACCGCTCAGAAAAAATGGCACATAGTTAAGATCTCGTGCGAGTATTTGATCAGCGGGAAAATTGACATCTTGCAAGTTACCATTCATCCCGCCTCGTTGAATTGGCAATTGATTATAGTTTGAAACACTAACGACACCCTCTAATTCATTAAGCCGTTGCATATCTTGCTTCGCGATGGAAATATAGTAATCGGTGTCACGAAACTGTCCTGATGTCGGTAACAATGAAACAGCAATTAAATTGTCAACGTTAAATCCAACGGGTGACGCTAGTTTTTGTTTGGCATCTACGGTCATCAATACCGTATTAACCATTAATCCTAAGGTTAAAGATAACTGTAATAACAGTAATGCCGTGGCAAACTTTCGTAATTTTAAGGCTTTGAGTAACGCTTTAATATTCATCTCTTTTCCTATTTTAAATCGGTTAAGACCTTAATTGAACAGGCCCGCAGCAACGGATATAGCGCACTAATAAAGGTCGTTAAAAGTGCAATCGTAACCCCAATAACTAGCATCTCACCATCAATTTGAGCAACATCTTCAAGATGCGGAAAAACATTAATTGAAAGTTTAAGAAAGACCCAGCCCAGTATCATCGCAAGTGCTGCGCAGACAATGCCAATGATTAGACTTTCAACCGTACCTTGATAAAAAATTTCACGCCTGCTGGCCCCTACAGCGCGCCGCAATGCCGTTTCAAATTTTGCACCATGATAACGAGCCAGTAATAAACTACTGGCATTAAAGACACAGACCGTTAAAAACAGCACAGTTGCTAAGGCAAATGCGACAATCCTCTGGTCGACGACTTCATTGCGCTTAAGCCAAGTATTAACATCGAACAGCTTATTGTTGATATCTAATGGGTGCTGACCCGCATCCTTTAAGCTTTGGCTGTAACTGTCGAGGTAATTTTGAAAATTGTCTTGCTGCTGTTTAGTATCAAGTTGCACAAATGCTTGAATATAGAATACATCTTTACCACGGGTGTCCGATGGTGAACTAAACGACTGGGTGGATGAAGAACGGGCATTAATACCCCATTCGTTGGTTAACGCCGTTTCAATGGGCGCAAATATATCGTCTGTCTTATTAAATGCTTGCTGCTCGGTGGCATGATAAAATAAAGGCTTTAGATTCCACTTCTTTAACACCCCCACGATAGTAAAAGGCTTACCGTCAATTTCAATGTTGTTACCGACACTATTAGCGCCATGGTATAATTGCTGATTTAAGTCCTCACCGATCACAACTTCTTGGGCATTAGCTTGAGTCCAGCTACCACCATAAGCAAAGGGCGCATCGGTTAAACCAAAGAAACCAGGGGTGGTAGCTCGGACACTGGCACCCACCCGCGCTAAGCTTGTTGAATTAATGTCGCGGGTATAAACCCATGACTGGTAATGAACCATTTTATGAGTCGGAATATCACTGGCCAGTATATGCCTCGCATCACTATGTCGCATAATATGCATTGGTTGCTCGTGGTTCGATGGAGAATTGGGCCAGGTGCTTAAATTAACACTAAATACGCGACTGCTTTTTTGCGGGATTGGATCATTGGCCATTGATTTTAAAATAGTTACATTAGCCAATAATACGCCAACGCCAACCGCCAGCGTTAACGTCATCAAGCTAAAGAACAGCCAGTTACGCTGCAGGTTTCTAACACTAAGTTTGAGGTAGTAACTAAACATTTCCATCGGTATTTCCTTAGTCCTAGGCACTAACTTCAGTGGCGATGTG
>JABSRS010000541.1 GCA_013214885.1 Gammaproteobacteria bacterium | reverse complement strand
GTCATCGATGACGTTGGTGGCAAAGTCTGACTCTTTATTGACGCTATAGATTAAGTTCCCTTGACGGTCGAGTAAAAAGAAATCGTAAAAAAGTTGTGCCTCAATCATATTTTTAAATATAGGATGAAATTGTCGATGCAATTCACTGTAGCGGCTAGAGTCATTGGCCGTTAGTAATGAGCCTTTTTGTCCGACCTTAAATGGATTTCTATCGATATAATGCCCTTGCAGGTAAGCTATTTTGTCCTCTGGCAAGGCGTCCCGAGCGTTTGAGAAATCGCCTAGGGCATTAATCACTAATGGACTTTGGGCATGAAATTTTATGGTATGTTCAATATTATCAAAATAATATTCTAAGGACGATTTTCGTGATTCTAACAGGGAAATTAGTTTATTTGGGGCCGCTAATTTCATGCTGTCATTGGTATTAATAAAGGCAATCACACCGGTAGCAATTGCCGACATCAGTGCCAATGTGATCATCACGAAGGGGAATTTTTTGGTGATCTTGATATCTTTTAACATCGTTTATTACAGGCCATGCAGTGTATTACTCCAGAATAATAAAGAGTATTTAAGTTATGTTAAATAGATGTAAATTTCAATCGCCTGATGTATTTAAAACTAAAATTATTGTTTGAACCAACTTTCTAAGATCTGCGCCGCCGATACGCTATCGAGCTTACCTTTACTTAGTTTCTTAGGCGGTTGCGGTGGAGGTTCATCGAGTAATGAGCCCGAAGGTATTATTATTTATCCACAGCAGCCTTCGCCAGATCCAGTACCTATGGTCATGGGCGAAGGTGCCCCCCACGAACTAGCAAAAACCGACTCAATTACCTTGCTGACTAAAACACTTGAACTAGCACGTATTGCTAAAAGTGTTATTGAAAACACCGTCACATCCGTGGCTGATTCGTCTGATTACTTTGAAAGTGGCACCACGTTAACCCTAGCGGATAATGATAGCTCTGGCGGTCTTAGTTCATTTGATAGCATTGACGTAGCATTTAATGACTGCTACTTAGCTAGTATTGATCGGCACATTAGTGGAACCTTACAGATTGATGTTTCAGCAATTAGCGATGACACACAAAGTTTCACTGCCACCGTTGTAGTGCCAGAGCCGATGTTGGACTTTCAGGGCCAATTTACCCTTAACTACAGCCACAGCTTAGAGCAAGCGCAAACAGATATTATCCTGCAACCAGCCATTACGCTCAAAAAGGACAGCCACATTGATCTAACCGCTAACGGAGAAATTCATCGCAGCGAAGATTACCGCACAGCCCGCTATCATATCGATATGATAGCGACGCTAACGGTTGTTAATTTTGCTAACGATTTTACCATTGCAGTCTCACAGCCAGTTTGGGGCTTCCTTGACGAGATGCCTTCGCAAGGCGAGTTAACTATTACCGGTGGCAATAACAATCAAGCCTCATTAATCATCGCTGGTGTCAGTGATGAGAATTGGGCGAGCTGAGTTGACTTAACTAGGCTGTTCACATGGGGCTATAACAATGAGGCAAGAATGGAGTACGGCCCTAATGTTAATCAAACAATATATAGAACGGTCTCAACTCTGACGCCCTTAAATATTGATAGCTTTCCAATCAATGATGGTGGGTTAAGACAGGCTCAGACTAGCATCAGCAGCGGGTTAGACTCGCCAATCTATAGCAATTTTTACCGCTGTTTTTAGCCTCATACATTGCAGCATCGGATTTTTTGAGTAGCTGTTCGATTGTGGTGCCATGCTCTTGATATATTGCAATACCAATACTAGCACCCACAGAAACCTGTTGATTGTTATGCTCAAATGGTTGACCAATTGAGTCGATAATCTTTTCGCAAACCTGTTGCGCCCTCTCAGCGTTACAGTTTTCAGCCAGTAGAATAACGAATTCGTCACCACCAAATCTTGTAACAATGTCGGACTCTCGTACTTGCAGCTGTAATCGTTGAGCAATCCTTTGTAACACCAAATCACCAAAAGCATGGCCAAGTGAGTCATTAACGGCTTTTAAGC
>JABSRS010000540.1 GCA_013214885.1 Gammaproteobacteria bacterium | reverse complement strand
CAAATCATATGCGAAAACAGTAGAATTAAGGCTGCCCTTCACTGAATTTTAGGCATAAAAAAACCAACTTTCGTTGGTTGATTTAGAACAGAAAATGGTACCGGTAGGCGGACTTGAACCGCCACGCCCGAAGGCAACGGATTTTGAATCTGCCGTGCGTACCAACTCATCTAACTTTACAAAATAAATTAACAATTTTTTGTAAGTCTTGATGTTTAAATTTCGGCTTAAATTACAGCAATGAGAGTGCGTTGTTAAAGTAGCAAGGTTGATATTTTTACTGGTCAAACATCTTGGAACCAGCATTTGGGGCATTATATATAGAGCGTAACACCAGCCAGCAGGCAACCCGTATTGCAGGGCTGCCGACACTGGCTAAATGTATTTAGATTGAATTAAATGTTTTTCATCACTAGGAGAAAAGCTTCACCTAGGATGATCATAACCAATCCGAAGAACATAAAGATCATTGCGTTATAGAGCAATTTCTTTAACCACAGTTCATCACTTCTCATATTACTTCATTAGCTAATTACTGCTAATCCTCCCATGTACGGGCGTAATACTTCAGGAATGGTGACACTACCGTCGCTTTGCTGGTTATTTTCTAAGATAGCCACTAAAGTACGTCCGACAGCCAAGCCAGAACCATTTAATGTGTGTAGCAGTTCTGGTTTGTTGGTCTCTTTGTTACGGAATCTCGCTTGCATACGACGTGCTTGGAAATCACGGGTATTACTACAAGATGAAATCTCACGGTAACAATCTTGAGATGGCAACCAAACTTCTAAATCGTAAGTTTTAGCGGCGGTAAAGCCCATATCACCAGTACATAACAATACTTTACGATATGGTAATTCGAGTAACTGTAATACTTTTTCAGCACACCCAGTTAACTCTTCTAATGCCGCGTTTGAGTGCTCTGGCTTAACCAAAGTAACCAATTCAACCTTGTCAAACTGGTGCTGGCGAATCAGCCCTTTAATATCACGGCCGAAAGATCCCGCTTCACTTCTGAAACAAGGCGTATGGGCGGTATATTTAATTGGTAATTCTTTTTCATCAACAATTTCGTCGCGCATTAAGTTAGTTAATGGCACTTCAGCTGTTGGTATTAGCATTAACCCAGTGCCTTCTTCGTTGGCAGGGTTAGTATGAAATAGATCGTCAGAGAATTTTGGCAGTTGACCAGTACCACGAAGGCTATCGGCATTGACCAAATAAGGAACATAAGCTTCGGTGTAGCCATGTTCTTCGGTGTGCAAATCAAGCATAAATTGCGCTAGTGCCCGGTGCATTCTCGCAATGTGCTTTTTAAGTACTACAAAACGTGAACCCGATAATTTAACGGCAGCGCCAAAGTCGATTCCGCCCAGTGCTTCACCAATGTCAGTGTGATCTTTGATGTCAAAATCAAATTGACGAGGCGTGCCCCAACGCAATACTTCAACGTTTTCGTCTTCGTCTTTACCTACCGGCACATCAGTGTCTGGTAAGTTAGGGATCCCCATGACGATGGCTTCAATATCGGCTAATAACGTCGACAGTTCAGCTTTAGCATGTTCTAGTTGCTCACCTAATTCGCCAACTTGTGCCAATAACGGCGCAATATCTTCACCACGTGCTTTCGCTTGGCCAATTGACTTTGAACGGGCGTTACGCTCGGCTTGTAGCTCTTGCGTTGATGCTTGTAATGACTTACGACGTTCTTCCAATTGCGCTAATTGCGCAGTGTCTAAGTCATAACCACGTTGTTTAAGGCGCTGTGCCGTTTGTTCTAATTCATTTCTAAGGTATTTTGCGTCTAACATGTCATTTCCGAATAATGAGTTGCACTCATGGGTTCAATTTAAATTATTTTTATGCTGTTATTTTGTTACTAAGGTTAAGCCAATATAGGCGGCCGTTAGGCTCAAACCAACATTTAAGAAAACATTAAGTAATGCCTTTAACCAATCACCATGCTGCATTAATAATAATGTGTCGAGTGAAAAGGTTGAAAACGTGGTTAACGCCCCTAAAAAACCAATCCCT
>JABSRS010000539.1 GCA_013214885.1 Gammaproteobacteria bacterium | reverse complement strand
CCCCAGCCTTTGCTAATTTCGATTTAAAAAAAGTAATTTTATCTCTTAAGTTATCAGTCAGTTTTTCCCCTTCTTGCGTTAAGATAGTCAGCGCAGATAAGGCACCAGCAACCACCATCGGTGGTAACGACGCCGATAATATATAAGGCATGCCTTTCAGCCTTAAATATTTGATCACCGTTTTTTTAGCGCTAATATAGCCCCCCGATGCACTAAGTGATTTACTGAGCGTACCAATGTGAATATCGACATCTTGTGCCGATAACCCATGAAATTCAGTGGTGCCACGACCATTTCGCCCTATCACTCCCAAACCGTGCGCGTCATCGACAGCCAACAAACACTGATACTTTTTTGCTATTTTGGTGATTTCTGGCAAATTGGAAATTTTCCCACTCATACTGAAAACACCACATGTAATGATCAACTTTTTCTTGGACGAGCATTTAGAAACAATTCTGTCAAGATCAGTCGTATTATTTTCAGAATATATTTTGACATTAGCCCCTGATAGTCTGGCTCCCATAACAATACTGCCATGAGTATGTGCTTCTAAAAACACTGTATCGCCTTTAGAAAAAAGTGACGTCAGCAGCATAAAATTAGCCACAAAGCCAGAACTAGTTAATAGCGTGTCTTCATAACCATGAAAATCGGATAATGCCTGTTCCAACTCGGTATGGACAGTATAATAACCACTTAAAATAGGACTACCGTTGGCACCGGAACCATATTTTTCTAATGCATCAATAATGTCTTTTTTTACCTGTTTATTTTGTCCCAGGCCTAAATAATTCGATGTTGAGTAATTGATTACATCTCGGTATTCTAGATTGCTGCGCAATTGTGGATTGCAGGTAACAATATTTTCAGCTCTATTGTTCGTTTTCAAAAAACCTATATTGGCTTTAGATCTTGATGGTGAGTTCATGATTGAGTAATACTGTGAAATATCTTTCATTTGTTTTACTTCACTATTAAACCGCTTTTCTAGCTCTTGGTACATTTCCATGTTAACCCCTATATTTTTGTCCGTATTCACTAAGACTTACTCCACAACATCAAATAAGAAACTTCTATTTTTATTCAGAGACTTAAAAATTATGTTGCGATGAATTTCTGATGTACCATCAATGATTCGAAATAAACGGGCATCACGATAAAAACTTTCAATAACAAGTCCTTGATGACAACCCTTCGCACCAAACACCTGTACTGCACGATCTGAAATTTTACCGAAAGTTTCTGTGGTTAAGACCTTCAACATTGAAATCTCTTCAATGCAAGGTGCGCCTTCATCTATCGCTTTGGCTGTTTGCCATAACAAAGCACGAGCAGCGCTAATTTCAATGGCACTGTCTGCCAACATCTGTTAATGACGCCAACTTTTGCCAACGACTGGCCAAACTGATGACGCTGATTGATATGTTCAGTCATTAACTTGAGTAAACGGACACACTTGCCAAGACATCGTCCAGCAACTTTGGCCAATCTAGCACTGCCTAGTGTGTTGCAAAGCAGAAAAAAACCTTTATTCTCATCACCTAACAAGGCGGAAGGACTTAATGCGATATTGTCAAAAATCAATTCATTATGGCTAGTACCAATAAAGCCCATCATATTGAAATTTTCCCCGAGCGAAAAACCAGCACTTTGTTTGTCAACAAGAAATAATGAAATCCCCTTTTCATCTAACTCAGGCGCTGTTTTGGCCGCAACAATAAAGTAATCTGAAAACTCAGCATCACTGATATAGCATTTACGGCCATTTAAGATCCACCCATTGTCAGTTTGAATGGCTGTTGTAGCGATGGAGGCGATATCAGAGCCAGCTTCTGGTTCTGATATCGCTAACGAACACGACCGCTCCCCACTAACTGAGGGCAACAGATATTGCTCAATTTGTTCATCCGTACCAACCGCCAAACATTCATAAACATTGCCCGTCGCACGACGTACTAATACATCTTTACTTTGACCTAACTGCTCCTGTACCAGTACATTCTCAAACACTGACATACCCTGACCACCATACTGAGCAGC
>JABSRS010000053.1 GCA_013214885.1 Gammaproteobacteria bacterium | reverse complement strand
GAGTGGGTACGCTACCATCTTCGTGACGAGTACAACCTTGCTGATCACCCGTTTGGTTAATTGGAGATAGCACTTCTTCAGAAAATTTAGCCGCTTCAACCAAGATTGCATTTACTAAATCTGGAGTGGCTTCTTCGCCACCTGGTAGACTTGCATAGTGTTGCTCAAAGTTGAGCACGTCGTTCATTACGAATTCGATGTCTTTTAGCGGAGCTTTATATTCTGGCATAGTGACCTCAGTTGTATTTTTTATAATGTGAGTACGAGCTAGTTTAATTATTCTGATAATTTGCCGTGGCAATTATTGGATAGTTAAGCACTCAAAATTTTAATTCAAAACGTATGTTTGAAACATTTGTTAGAACTGATGTTAGCAATAGAATGGCGACTCGTATAGAGTTTTTGCTCAAAAAAACATAATAATTGTTCAAGTTTTGAACTGTTGGTTGTTTATTTTGTTTTATTTCAAGTGGATATGACGAAGAGCTTGGTCTGACCTGTGAGGGAGTATTTAAGATTAAGCCGAATGTTCCATCGACTTAATCGAAAATTAAGCTGTTAACGCGTGCCAAAAACAACAATCGTTTTGCCATGGGCTGATATTAGCCCCTGCTCTTCGAGTAATTTCAAGACACGACCAACGGTCTCACGAGAACAACTGACAATTTGACCAATTTCTTGGCGAGTGATTTTGATTTGCATCCCATCAGGATGGGTCATCGCATCAGGCTGCTTACACAAGTTCAGTAGCGTTTGAGCAATTCTTCCTGTGACGTCCAAAAATGCCAAATCACTGACTTTTTCACTGGTATTTTGCAGTCGGCCAGCAATTTGCTTTGATAAACGCATTAAGATTTCAGGATTAACCTGAATCAGTTGCTTAAATCTGGCAAAAGACACTTCGGCAATAACACATGGAGCACGAGTTTTAACCCAGGCGGTGCGTTCTGGCTCATCTTCGAATAAAGCCATCTCACCCAAGAAGTCACCTTTTGATAGGTAAGACAAAATCATTTCTTTGCCTTGATCATCCTTGATTAATACCGCGACCGAGCCTTCAACAATGTAATACAAGGTGTCAGCAACATCACCACGATGGATTAACGTACTTTTCTTAGGGTACTTATGCAAATGACACTGCGAAAGAAACCAGTCGATTACTGGATCCTGCTGTGGTTTTTTAATTAAAGACATAAACCCTCATTAAAGTTAGTTAAACATATTAAAATAATAGCCGAAAAAACCAATATTATCTAATTAGTTAGATAATTTTCGACCGACCGACCTGCTATTTTATCGTGCTGTGCGGCGGAGTCTATCTATTTATGCTCTAAACCGCGATTTTATGCACCATCTTTATCTATCGCTGCACAATGCAAGTGCAGTCACCGCCATTAAATACTGACATGACCAATAATTAGCTATTTAAATCAATAATTAAGTGGTTTGGTGTGGATTGTGCAATTAAAGACTTAACAATAATTTATTTTTTTAATTAATAAGGAATATCGAATGAACAAGTTGAGTGTGGTTGTAGCTAGTGTCGTTAGTCTTACGAGCTTAATTGGCGGCAATGCCTATGCACTAGATGGTTTAAGTGCCAATGCCAGTATTAGCAACAATTATATTTGGCGTGGAGTGTCGCAAACTCAAAATCAGGCTGGCGTTTCTGGGGGCATCGACTTTGACACCAGTGCTGGCTTTTATTTAGGGGCATGGGCGTCAAATGTTGATTTTAGCGATCAAACCACCGCCGAAATTGATGTCTATGGCGGCTACCGTTTCGAAATAAACGAATTAGCCTTGGATGTTGGTTATCTCTACTACGGTTACCCAGGAGGGGACGACTTAGCCTTTAGTGAAGTGTATGCCAATGTCACATGGCAGGTTGTCACTATTGGCTACCATATATTAGCGGATTCACAATGGGGGGATGATTTTGGTGATAGTGATTACGCGTTTGCCGATATCGCCTTTGAGATCAGCGACGGTCTAGAATTAGGCCTACATTATGGTCACTCGAGTTTCGATGGCGCGCAAGGGTATAGTGACTATGGCATTAGCCTGAGCAAAAATGGTTTTAGCTTTGGTCTAACCGATACCGATAGTGATGCGATTGATGCTGATTTCTTGGTGAGTGTTTCATATTCTATCGACTTTGACTTATAGATTATTAGACCATATTAGATATAACCTTTTTTACTTGGGGAGCCCGTCTGTGGCTCGCCTTGTTGTAAATAAAACATCGAACAAAAACTAGCCCGTATTCCCACTGTCCTGTACAATTGCGCTTTTTAAATCAATTGGATTTCGCAATGACTGATTACCTGATCGCTCCCTCTATTTTATCTGCTGATTTTGCGCGTCTTGGTGAAGATGTCGACAAAGTATTAGCCGCTGGAGCCGATGTGGTTCACTTTGATGTGATGGATAATCATTACGTTCCTAATTTAACGTTTGGTCCTGGGGTCTGTAAGGCACTACGTGATTACGGTATTACGGCACCGATTGACGTTCATTTGATGGTTTCTCCTGTTGATGCACTGGTGCCAGAATTTGCTAAAGCAGGTGCCTCAATTATTACGTTTCACCCAGAAGCTACTGGTCATTTAGACCGCACGCTGCAGCTTATTAAAGAGCAAGGGTGTCAGGCGGGGGTTGTTTTAAATCCAGGTACACCATTAACGTGCCTTGAGTTTGTGATGGATAAACTAGATGTTATTTTACTAATGTCGGTTAACCCTGGTTACGGCGGCCAGAGCTTTATTCCTTCAACTTTAGATAAATTACGTCAAGTTCGAGCGTTAATTGACAAAAGTGGCCGAAATATTCGATTACAGGTTGATGGCGGCGTTAAAGTCGATAATATTGCTGAGATAGCTGCAGCGGGCGCCGACATGTTTGTCGCCGGTTCAGCCATATTTAACCAACCTGATTATAAAGAAGTTGTTGATAGCATGCGTCAGCAACTTGCAAGCGTAAAGAAATAAAGAGATAACAAATTATGTCAAAACCTGTTGTATTAAGCGGAATTCAACCATCTGGCGGTTTAACTATTGGTAATTACATTGGTGCGATTAGCCAGTGGCTGCCGATGCAAGAGCAAAACGATTGCTTTTTTATGTTGGCTGACCTTCATGCTGTTACCGTGCGTCAAGATCCAAAATTAATGCGGGAGCGGGTTTTTGATTGTTTAGCGATGTATATTGCCTGTGGTCTGGATCCAAAGAAAAGTACCATTTTTGTCCAGTCGCAAGTGCCAGAACATGCGCAGCTAGGTTGGTTGCTTAATTGTTATACCCAAATGGGCGAATTAAACCGGATGACCCAGTTTAAAGACAAATCACAACGCCATGCTAGCAATATTAACGTTGGCTTGTACGGTTACCCTGTGTTGATGGCGTCTGATATTTTACTGTATCAAGCGGATCGAGTGCCAGTTGGCGATGATCAAAAACAGCATATTGAGCTAACCCGTGATATTGCTAATCGCTTTAATAATCTCTACGGCGATGTCTTTAAGATCCCAGAGCCTTTTATCCCACAAGTGGGTGCAAGGGTCATGAGCTTGCAAGAGCCAACCAAGAAGATGTCTAAATCAGATGACAACATTAATAACTTTATTATGTTGCTTGATGAGCCGAAGAAAATTGAGAAAAAACTGAAACGGGCAATGACTGATTCTGACGATCAGTGTCGGATCTATTTTGATCCGGTTGAAAAACCAGGGGTATCAAATCTACTGACCCTATTATCTTGCTCGACCGGTCGCAGTATTGAACAGTTAGTGCCAGAATACGAAGATAAAATGTATGGTCACCTAAAGGCTGATACAGCTGCTGCGGTACTGTCTTTTATTGAACCAGTACAACAACGTTATTTTGAGTTACGTAAAGACGAAACCGCGTTGTTAGCTATCATGAAGGATGCTGCCGAGAAAGCGTCTGAGCGTGCTGCAATTACTTTAGCCCGAGCTTATGAAGCGGTAGGCTTTATTACCCACAAATAATCCTACAGTAGTAATAAAAAAGCCGCTCTGGTGACAGAGCGGCTTTATGTTCAGGATGTACGGTATGCCGCGGTGACCTGGATGTCAAAGAGCGGGGATGTTCAGTTGATCAGTGATTAACTGGTTTTATTGACTAAGAAAAATACCAACTCTTCAAACATCTCATTGCTTTTAATTGATTTAGTAATGACCTTGTACTTGCCATTAATAATAAAAGTTGGGACACCGCTAATTGCGAATTTCTTAGTATTACGTTGCATTTGTGAGGTGTGAGTTTTTACCATAAAGCTTTTTGCGGCTTTATCGAATTTAGCACCATCAATACCATTAGCGACAAACAGCGCTTTATAATCACTTAGCTCAGGGAATGTTTTGCGTTTTGTTTGGATCGCGTCAAATAATGCAGGAGTGACTTTTTCGCCTGCGTTTAGCAAATTGATAATGGCATAAATTTTGGTTAATTCTTTGCCTGCAGATCCACCAATAAAATCAACGTGATTCTTTTTGAATTTCACATTGGCAGGTTTTTTAGCAACCATCGCTTCAACCAGAGGCTCGAAACGGTAACAAGCAGGGCATTTAAAAGAAAAATACTCAACAATCTCTGGGGTTTTAGTTAGCTTACCTTGATTTACGACTTCAAAGTGGGTGCCTTCAACAAAGTCAGCAGCCAAGGCTAATGGGCTAAGTAGGACAGCAAAAAGTAATGCACTTAGTTTTTTCATTGGTTATTTTTCCTTAAAGATTTGCCAAGAGCTTATCATAGCAATGGCTATTAATTCGAATCAAATTGATCCTAAAAATGGCTAGGTAAACAAAGCGCTGGTTGTTGCAGTGCAAATATTTGCTCTTTGATCGCCAAAATTTGTTCTTCCCAGTATCTGTCTGTATTAAACCATGGAAAGTTCCGTGGAAATGCAGGATCTTGCCACCGTTTTGCTAACCAGTTCATGTAATTGACCATGCGAAGTGCTCTCAATGGCTCTATTAACGCTAGTTGCTTGGGGTTAAAGTCGTAAAATTCTTGGTAGCCTTCAAGTAATACATCAATTTGTAACAATTGATTATTACGGTCACCGTTGAGCATCATCCACAGATCCTGAATCGCTGGACCATTAACACTGTCATCTAAATCAACAAAGTGTGGCCCTTTATCAGTCCACAAAATATTGCCTGGATGACAATCACCATGAATACGGATCTGTGGTAATTGGTCAAAATCGGAAAATTGCTCAGTGGCAAAATCAATCAGCATATTCAAATCAGAATTAAAGGTGTTGCGTAAGTAGCTAGGGACTCCATCATATTGATTAAGCAATTGCTGAGGTTGGTACAAATAATTTTCGAGGTTAAATTCAAAGCGATGTTTAAACGATTGCGCCGAACCAACCTGGTGAATACGACCGATAAATCGACCGACCCATTCCAAATGATCTAAATTGTCGACTTCAAACTGACGGCCACCTTGACATGGAAACAAGGTAAAATAAAATCCGTGATAAATATGTAGCGTATCACCATTAATAGTCGCTGGTGGTACAACTGGTATCTCTTGCTGTGCTAGCTCGATAGTAAATTGATGCTCCTCGAGAATCTGTGCTGATAGCCAACGCCCTGGGCGGTAAAACTTAACCACAAACTTGGTGCCATCATCAACATTAAATTGGTAAACTCTGTTCTCATAGCTATTAAGGGCGAGTAAACCAGAAGTCGGGTAGATACCCGTTGATTCGATGGCATCGAGAATTAAATCGGGGGTTAATAAAGCATAGTCTTTATTGCGCTGATGGAGGTGGTCGCTCATGTTTGGTTTCCAATTAAAGTGGCAATAAAATCAAGAACCTCTTGTTCGTGACTGTGGTGTAATTCAAGCCAGCAACTTTCACTATTGTCTTCATAAATTAAATTTAAGCGGGTGCCTTCAAAATCTAGGGTCCAGTGATATAAATCAGCCCCGACTTCTTGTGAAACAATTGTCGCACCAAGGTGTTTAGCTAATTCCTTGGCATCTATAGGAAAGTTATCCCAGCTGGTGCTTAAATTCAGTGGTAAATATCCTTGTTGCCAGTTTACATTTGCTATTGTAAAATTTAATTTAGATGGTAAATAATTGTTGGTCATAGTTTTTATCTATTTATTTATTCGAACATTCAACGATTCGCGAAACGTAAATTATACATCAGCTGGTGATTTTTGGAGCATAAAAACAATATGAATAAAGAGTTCTTAAATTTTACTACGCACAGTAAAGCTCACAATGATGCCCTGCTAAATCAGATGATAAAATTATATCACCTGATCGTTAATGAACAGGGAGATATCGAACATGTATCGGACTCTTTTGCGCAATTTCTTGGTTATTTACCTAATAATCTTATCGGGATAAAAGTTCAGCAAATAATTCCAGAATTTTCCAATACATTTATTTGTTCGGATCAGGCAAGTATCTTGAATAACAACTTATTTAAGCAAAAGGTTAAATTAGCCAATCGCAGTTATAAAGTGGTCGAATTTTCGACGATAGAGATATCTATTTTGTCTCAGGCCTATAAAGGGGTGAGCCACTTTTCGTTAGCTCAAGATTATCAACAGTCAGATGAGCACCAGCTGTTTGAACAGTCTGGCATTGCGGAGTTTTTAGTTTGCCCAGTTACCTTGACCATTAATGCCGCTAATCAATGTGCACAAAATTTATGTGGCTTAGAACAAAGCGCCTTATCACAAATGCTATTTAGCGATCTCTGTGAATATTCATGCGCGCAGCTACTCAATCATTTAAAAAACAATAGTCAAAGCCCTGAGGACTCGTTAAACCTTGAGCTAATAGTGGCCAGTGGTGAGCTGAAACTGATGCAACTTGAAGTTAATCTGGTGCGACTCAGTGATGGTGCTGCTTTGCATATCCAGGCGATAAATGTTTCAGATCAAAAAGAGCAAATTTTCAAAATTGCCCACGCAGAAAATCTCAATCAGGCTTTGTTTAACAATCTAAAGTTGCCGTCGTTGATGATGGATAGCTTTGGCACCATCGAGCGAATTAATCCCGAGATGGCTCAAATTTTAGATCAAACGTGCGATCAGTTGGTTGGGCAGCGAGCGCGTAATATCCTGCCATCAGAGTTGTCGGCTTTAATACCAGCGATGACCTACTCAAGCGACCAAGAAGTCTTGTGCGTCAATAATGAGTTGATCAAAATAAACTTTATTCAGCAACCAATCCGAGACCATAACAACCAAAGTCTTGGTTTGTTGTTAACTATTGAACCGATTGCGAAAAAACAGCAACCATTGCAATCAAAAGCCTTAGAAGTTTCAAATTCAATGAACGTTTTTGCGATTTTTGTGATCGATAAAATGGGTAACTTTCTTTATGTTAATGAGTGTTTTGAGCGTCAAACTGGTTATAAATCACCGCAATTGGTTGGCCAAAACCTTAGATTGATAATAGATAGCTCAGCTCAATCATTGGATTTGAAAGGCATCATCGAGGTAATAAATCAACAGAATATGTGGCGTGGTTCGTTCAAAAACACTTCTCATCAAGGTGGCAGCTACTGGATAGATTTAACCCTTAAGCCAATGCTCGATAAAAATGACAAGATCGAATCTTATGTTGGCGTCAGCGTTGATATTACTCAGCAAAAAGAGCTAAACAAAGCAGGGGCTTATTTGGCTAACTATGATATGGCGACGGGCTTGGCCAATCCGGTGTTAGCCAAAGACCGACTCGAAGGGATGTTATCTCGAGCTGGACGTCGTAAGTTAACCGTTGCAGTCATTTATCTAGATATTAGTAAAATGATCATATTTACTCAGGATCTTGGATTAATAAAAAGTAATCAAATATTGGTCACTTATTGCAATATGTTAAAGCGCGCACTGCGCAATGAAGACGCTTTAGTGAGAATATCGCAAACTAGGCTCGCCATTTTATTGCCTGATTTACCAAATACTACCGCGATAGAAGTGGTGGTCGCTAAGATTGACAAGGTTAACAACCAGTTAATCTCGATATCAGATGATCAATACGATATTGATGTTAGGCAAGGTGTTTCTTTTTATCCCGAGCAATGTAAAGACGCCGATACGTTATTTCTCAATGCCGAGTCATCACTCCAGCGTGCTTGGTACTCCAATGAGCGAATTGGTTGTTTTGGTGATCAACAAAATGAAAGTGCGGTGCGTAATTTTAATTTACGCCGTGATATTGTCACTGCACTTGAGCGCGATCAGATAGAAGTTCTATATCAACCAATTTTAGAGTTGGCAACCAATAAAGTGTTTGCCCTGGAAGCTCGATTACAGTGGAATCATGAGGTTCACGGCTCAATTAGTGGCGACGACCTTCATACCATTGCCGAGGCCAGCGGGATCATGAAAGAGTTAGGTTTGTGGATGTTTGAGCAAGGATGTATTGATTTAACTCATTGGCGCGAGCAAGGTCATGAGTCGTTAATTCTTGCGATTAATATTTCACATGGTCAACTGCGAGACAAGAACGTTGCAACAATATTTGGTGAAATATTAGCTAGGTATCGTTTGCCACCACAGCTAATCTCATTAGAATTGCCGCTGAGCTACATTGCGACTCAGTGGTTAGATCTTGACCGTATTTTACAAGAGTTTTCATTGATGGGGATGTCATTGCAATATGACCGCTTCGGTGAGCGCGGTGCGTATATATCTGATTTGCGTAATTTTCCATTTACGGGGCTAAAGATCTCAGCAGAGTATATTTCGCAGCTAGAAGATGATCCCAGTGCCGCAAATTTAGTCTTAGCGATCATTTCGATGGCTAAAGCATTAAACATGAAAGTAACCGCGGTCGGTGTCGACCATTTAGCTCAAATGCTGCAACTGCAAGAGATGGGTTGCCACTTTATTCAAGGAGACTATAGCCTTGGCTACTCGTCTCGTGATGCCATGGATAGATTCTTGATTCAAGAAGATGGCTACCAACAACTTTCTTGGCAATAAATTGGCATGACGTGCCAGTTTAGCTGGCACGTCATGATTGTGACATCATCTGCGCCATGCAGGAATCGATGCTTCGTAAGATTGAATTTGTTCAAGATGTTGTAGGGTCCAACCAATTGAATCCAAGCCTTTTAATAAACACTGGCGTTGAAACTCATCCATTTCAAATTTGAAAACACAGCCATCAGGCGCTGTGACTGTTAATGCTGATAAATCGACGGTGATTTCGGCGCCATCTTTAGTTTGCTCAAACAATTGATCAATTTGCGCTATTGTTAGCCGAACAGGTACCAAGCCATTGTTAATCGCATTGCCATAAAAAATGTCAGCAAAGCTAGATGCAATAACAGCTTTAAAACCAAAATCGGATAAAGCCCAAGGCGCATGTTCGCGGCTTGAACCACAACCAAAGTTTTCTCGGGTTAATAAAATACTACCGCCGCTAAACTGGGGTTTGTTAAGGTTAAACTCAGGGTCTGGTTGTTGACCCGCTAGATCCAAGTAACGCCAATCATGAAACAAATGAATGCCGAAACCATCGCGGGTTATCTTGGATAAAAACTGTTTTGGGATAATCTGATCGGTATCGATATTCGCCATATCTAACGGAATCGTTAATCCTTGGTGCTTAATAAATTTACTCATTATTGATCCCTAATTAAAATCACGAATATCGACAAAGTGACCGGCACAAGCCGCGGCAGCTGCCATTGCTGGACTGACTAAGTGGGTTCGGCTTAAACGGCCTTGGCGGCCTTCAAAGTTACGGTTACTGGTCGAGGCACAGCGCTCGTAAGGCTCAAGGCGATCATCGTTCATCGCCAAGCACATTGAGCAGCCAGGCAAGCGCCACTCGAAACCAGCGTTAAGGAATATAATATCTAGCCCTTCTTTTTCTGCCTGAGCCTTAACTAAGCCTGAGCCTGGCACGACAATCGCACTAACATTGTCAGCAACTGTTTTACCCTTGGCAATCGCTGCAGCAGCACGTAAATCTTCAATTCGGCTATTGGTACAAGAGCCAATAAATACCTTATCGATACTAATGTCTGTTAGTGATTGCCCAGCCTCCAAATTCATATATTCAAGGGCTTTTTGCGCCGATTCTTGCTCAACCGCATCACTAAAGTCTTGTGGCGTTGGCACGACCTGATCAATGGCAATAACTTGACCGGGATTAGTGCCCCAAGTTAACTGTGGTGCAATATCTTGACCATTTAGCGTAACCGTTGCATCAAATACCGCATCGTCATCACTCTTTAGGGTTTTCCAATAGGTAACAGCATCAAGCCAGTCTTGTCCCTTAGGCGCGTAAGGGCGACCTTTTAAATAATCGAAAGTGATTTGGTCGGGAGCGATCATACCTGCTTTAGCACCACACTCGATACTCATATTACAAATGGTCATTCGCGCTTCCATCGATAATTTTTCGATCGCGCTACCACAATATTCTAAAATATAACCGGTGCCGCCAGCGGCACCAATCTTACCAATAATCGCCAACACGATGTCTTTGGCACTGATGCCTTGGCCAATATCGCCAGTGATCTCAATTCTCATTGACTTGGCTTTTTGCTGCTTTAACGTCTGTGTGGCCATGACATGTTCAACTTCAGAGGTGCCAATACCAAAAGCTAGTGCGCCAAAGGCACCATGAGTCGCGGTATGAGAATCACCACACACAATAGTGGTACCAGGCAGTGTCATCCCTTGTTCTGGGCCCATAACATGGACAATACCTTGATTAATATTGTTAATGTCATAAAGCTGAACCCCAAAGTCACTACAGTTGCCGGTTAGGGTTTCTATTTGGATCCTGGCTTGTTTGCTACAGGCATCTAATGAGCGCGACTTGGTTGACGTGTTATGGTCCATGGTCGCGAACGTTTTTTCAACATGGCGCAAAGGCCGGTTGTTAGTCTTTAATCCCGAAAATGCCTGTGGTGAGGTTACTTCATGGACTAAGTGACGATCGATGTAAATTAATGGCGTTTCACCAGCTTCGTCGCGCACAATATGGTCGAGCCATAATTTATCATAAAGTGTCTGAGCCATTAGATGTTCTCCACTTGGGTTGACTGCTCTAAGATTGCTTGGGCTATAAAGTCACCCATTTCTTTGGTGCTCTTGGCGTCACTGTCTTGCGCTAATTCGCGAGTCAAATAGCCATTTTCTAAGGCACTAATAATGGCCGCTTCAATCGCTGCTGCCGCCGCATCTTGTTTTAAGCTAAAGCGTAATAACATCGCTGCTGACAGAATTTGGGCAATTGGATTAGCAATGCCTTGTCCTGCAATATCAGGAGCACTGCCGCCAGCGGGCTCAAACATCCCAAAGCCGTCAGCATTTAAACTTGCTGATGGTAATAGTCCCATTGAGCCAGTGATCATCGCGCATTCGTCCGATAAGATATCGCCCATTAAGTTGGAACAAAGTAGCACATCAAATTGTGACGGGTCACGGATCATTTGCATCGCGGCATTGTCGATATAAATATGCTCTAACTCAATGTCGGGATAGTCGGTGGCAACTTCCTCAACCACTTCGCGCCATAGTACCGAGCAAGCTAGTACATTAGCTTTATCGACCGACGTTACTTTGCCGCGGCGCTCCCTCGCGGATTCAAAGGCAATTCTTGCTATGCGCTCAATTTCTTTACGGCTATAGCGCATGGTGTCGAATGCTGACACATCGTCGCCTTCGCCCTCTCGGCCCTTTTCGCCAAAATAAATGCCACCGGTGAGTTCACGCACGCATAAGATGTTGAACCCTCGAGCGGAAATGTCTGCTCGTAATGGCGACAAATGGGCTAATTGGTCATAAATCTGTGCTGGACGCAGATTGCAAAATAACTCAAAGTGACCACGCAATGGCAATAGAGCACCGCGTTCAGGTTGCTCATCAGGGGCTAGATTAGCCCACTTTGGACCACCGACCGAGCCAAACAAAATCGCATCGGCATCTTCACAACCTTGCAGGGTATGCGCTGGTAATGGCGTGCCGTGGTGGTCGATAGCGTAGCCACCCACTGGTAATTCTTGGTAATTAAGGGTGAAATTGAATTTCTGCTGGACTGCGGCCAATACTTTGATGGCTTCAGCCATGACCTCTGGACCAATGCCGTCACCAGCCAATACTGCAATATTATAAGTTGAGTTGTTCATTACATTCCTGTCTTAAAAAATTGATAAACTTTTAATTAAACCCCAGCAATCTTTTGCTGCTGAATCTGTTGTTTTTTATCGGCAACTAAATCGGCGCGATGGACTAAATTCAACACATGTAACAGAGCTCTCACTGACGCATGTACCACATCAGTTGCTAGCCCCATCCCGTGGAAGTTTTGACCATTGTATTTGGCCACAATATCAACCTGACCCAAGGCATTTTCACCCGCCCCTTTAGATTCTAGTGAATATTCAACCACTTCAATATTGACGCCAGTAATTAGATTAATAGCTTTATACGCTGCCTCAACGGGTCCGTTACCTGTTGCCGCTTCGATAATCTCCTTATCACCGACGGTTAATTTAACGCTAGCGGTTGAAACCATTCCTGAACCAGAATGGGCACTGATGTAACCAAGTTTGAAATGGTCGTTGTCATCTTTTTGCTGATTAAAGAACAACAAAGCCTCCAAATCATAATCAAAAATCTGACCCTTTTTATCAGCTAGACCTAAGAATGATTCGTATAAATCATCTAAATCAAAATCCGACTCTTGATAACCTAATTGTTCCATCCGATGTTTAATCACATGGCGACCAGAGCGTGAGGTCATGTTTAGTGATTTTTCAGGTTGACCGATTGAGGCAGGAGTCATAATTTCATAGGTGTTTTTTGCTTTTAACATGCCATCTTGATGGATCCCT
>JABSRS010000538.1 GCA_013214885.1 Gammaproteobacteria bacterium | reverse complement strand
AAGCAACGTTTTTCAGGTTGTCTCTTCTCCATCGACACTGTCTGCCATCGATTTTACCAATACCCCAGCTAATTACTTTATGGAGCTTACAACTCGCAGCAATGCAAGCCTTGTGCTAACTGGTACGATACGGGTTCATAACGGTAGTCATATCATGCGTTATGTATTACAAGGGCAAAAAAATGCCTGGCACGGTGAATTCGAATCTCTAGACTTGCAAGAAGTCTCCAGCCAATTGCTCACTCACCTGGAGAGAATTGCCACTACGCCTTTGTTAATTAACCCAAATAATGGTAAAAATCTAGAAAGTGCGCAGCTACAGGTATTACACGACCAATATCCAACTGACCTGATTATCTTCGAACGGTTAATCGAAACCTTCAAAAGAAATAACGATCTCGACAGCGCTTTATTATTGGCAGAAGAAATGCAGGCGTTAGCAATTGCAGATAAAAATTTGCGATATCAGGCCCGAAGCCATCTCTTACAGGGGAAAATACTGGTTCAGCAACGTTTAACGGATAATGGCGAAACACATCTAAAAACCGCACTTAACATGTTTCAACAACAAGGGGACTATCGTTTACAAAGCGATAGTTTTCATGCGCTTGCTTTTGTTAATCGTAATAGGCTTGATTACGTTGGTATAAAGAAGAATCTACTACAAGCGGCAAGCCTTGCCCTCCAGACCCATGATCCGCTAAGACAAATAGAGGCTATCAGCAATCTATGCATATTTGCTCATAAGTTTAATCAAAAAGAAGACAGGCGATTTTTCCTTAATCAGGCAGAACTAATGCTTGATCAATACCAGTTACCACAGGAACATTACGCCGTCATATACTTACACATGGCTTCGTTTGCCGACTCGACTGAAGATACTGAAAAACATGCCCGCAGAATATTGTTACTATTTTCACCACAGAGGGAGCATTGGGTAAAAGCCTCTGCTCAGCAACTATTGACACAGTTGCTAATAGAACAACGGCGCTGGCAGGAAGCATTTAAGCTTTTCCCTACCCAAGAAACGTTAAATGCTAAAGAAAATTATCTGATGGCTCGAATTCACTATGCACAGCGACAGATTGAAGAGGCAGCTACGTTTGCCACTGAATCCTTCAGGAAGGCAAATTTTAGTGGAAAAACAAGTGCGGCACTTGATGCTGCACTATTATTAATTCAAATTAATATACAACAAGATAATAAAGCAGAACAAGCCCGGTATAGAAATTTCATCGCTAAAGAGGCTACTCAGTGGTGGTCAAAGCACAATCAGGAAAAACTAAAATTGGCAGGTATTTCAATTAAGCAAAGTGAAGCTGATAGGGGCATCTAAAACCAGACCTGCCCGTCTGTTTTTAGATGTTGTTTGGTCGATTAATAGGTAATTAGCCGCTAACGGCCTCAAATGAAAACCAGTTCAGCTTCCAACTATCCGCAATAGCTTTAACCACAAGCGTGTGTGTTCCCGCCTTTAGGTAAACGTCTTGTCCGATTACTGTTTGCCATTTTTTGTAGCCCCCCGTGGCTGGTATAGCAAATGTCGCTGTGACCTTGTCGTTGACTAGCAACTCAAAACCATCGCTGCTCTTTGGGCTGGCAACTCGATAGCTCAGTTTGTAAAAACTGCCAGATTTCACATTCACCTGATACTCAGCCCAGTTGCCTTTTCTTATTGATCCCCAACCAGTCAGGATTAAACCGCTGCCAGTATCATCACTATCGTCAACAAGCATGCCTGCCATTTG
>JABSRS010000537.1 GCA_013214885.1 Gammaproteobacteria bacterium | reverse complement strand
CAGCTCGATTCCAGCATCTTTAAACGCGTAAAACGGCGTCGCGAATTCTTCAACCCAGAAACCAGTTTTGTTGCCCGTATCGCCTAAATCTGCGTGTGACGTTAGTACCATTAGTATTTTCTTAGCAATCATTAGAGACCTCTACACTTAGTATTTATTTACCAAAGATTTGGTATTTGAGATAAGTTTACTTAGATCCAGCCAAACTAACAATGCAGATAAAATGAACTTCTTTGTATTAATAAATGATACAATAATTGGTATCGTTGGTGATGGAGTTAGACGTTGGACATTTCGTTTGAACAATTAAAAAGTATGGTGGTATTTGCTCAGGTTATTGAGCAAGGAACATTAAGCGGCGCAGCTAAGCACATTGGGCTATCCCGTGCCGTGGTTAGCTATCACATCAAGAAACTCGAAACGCATTTAGGGATCAAGTTACTTAATCGCTCAACCAGAACCATTTCATTAACCGAAGCTGGCAGCAAGTATTATCAATATTGCCGAGTTATTGCAGAGCAAGCATCGGCTGCTAATCAGCAAATTGAAAACCTTAAGCATGAACCCGTAGGTTTGCTAAAAATAACGTGTCCCGTTAATGTCGGGCTCCAAAGCATTGTCCCTGCCCTGAATGAATTTAGAACAATGTATCCCAAAATCGAACTCGATGTGATGCTCACTGATGAAGTGGTCAATATAATCAGAGAAGGGATTGATTTAGCAATTCGTGGAGCGCCATTACCAGACTCAGGGCTTCAAGCAACCAAACTTACCACCTTAGAAACCTGCTTGTGCGGTGCACCTTCTTATTTTGAAAAGTTTGGCATCCCTAAACATCCCAACGACCTCAATCAACATCAATGGGTGTTATATAAACTGACCTCTGGCACGCTTGAACTAAGGAAAGGCTCGCGTCGTTTTCATGTTGAAATGAAAGGCACGATAACCACCAATAACGCAGCCGCTCGCACCGCGTTTGTCGAAGGTGGTCATGGTTTAGGCAGGATCCCAATTTATGATGCCAAACCTAAAATTCAAAATGGCACATTGATTACGGTGCTCGATGATTACGTCAAAAACAATATTGATCTCTATGGGGTATTCCCCCCTGGGACTGCCGATTCCAAAAAACTCAGATTACTGCTCGATCATCTCAAGGGCTATTTTTTAAAGCCGCGTCTGCTATAACGCGGTTATTGCTAACAAAATATGGTGCAGGTTATTTGATTAACTAGCCTTTTAGCCCTAATTCTTCAATCGATATTTCTCGCATCTTAAATTTCATGATCTTACCTGTTACCGTCATCGGGAACTCCTCAACAAATTTAAAATAGCGTGGAATTTTGTAATGGGTAATATTACCTTTGCAAAAGGCCCGTAACTGCTCCTCACTAACTGGCTCGGCGTTTTCTTGCAGCTTAACCCAGGCGATTAGTTCTTCCCCGTATTTTTTATCGGGCACCCCAGTAACCTGTACATCGGAAATTGCAGGGTGAGTATAAAGAAACTCTTCAACCTCTTTTGGATAGACATTTTCGCCACCACGAATCACCATATCCTTGATCCTGCCAACGATTGATACATAGCCGTCATCGTCCATGGTCGCGAGAACTTCGGTGTGCATCCAACCCTCTTTATCGATTGCTGTTGCAGTGCCCTCAGGGTTATTCCAGTAGCTAAGCATTACGCTATAACCACGGGTGCAAAGCTCCCCTATTTCACCACGCGGCGATATTTCACCAGTGGCGACATCAATAATTTTACTCTCGAGATGTGGTTGAGTACGGCCAACCGTGCTGACGCGTTTGTCAAAAGGATCATCACCTGCGGTTTGGGTCGACACCGGACTGGTTTCGGTCATGCCATAAGCGATTTGAACATCATGCATATTTAGTTTGCTGTTGACCGCTTTCATCACTTCGGTCGGACAAATTGAGCCCGCCATAATCCCAGTGCGTAGCGTGCTAACATCGAAAGTGTCAAACTCAGGATGCTCTAACACGGCGATAAACATTGTTGGCACGCCATACAGCGCCGTCGCTTTTTCTTGC
>JABSRS010000536.1 GCA_013214885.1 Gammaproteobacteria bacterium | reverse complement strand
GTCCTGTTCCTGGGTGAGTATGTGTGGCCAATAATCCATTGCTATCTTTTACGATAGCAATCAAATCAAGCAATATTTGTACAGCATTAACACTTTCACTACCCAGCCAAACCGTTGCACCTTGAACTTTTGCCAATTTTTTGGCTTTGGCTTCAAGCGTCTTTAAACTTTCCAATGTCATGTTCTCAGTGCTTTTTACAATGATTTGTTTGTCACTGCCAAGCAATAAATTATCCAATGAAGTTATGATCGCCTTTTCACCGACCAACATTTTTAAGGCGCCCATGATTTCATTGACTTGGTTGCCATCAATCTTGGTGGTGTCGTGCCCCGTGATAGTAGTATCGCGCTGATGGTGAGTTTCTTGGCTAATCTGGCTATCAACAATTGATTTTTGGCTCGTCTGTTTTATTTCACCATCGGTTTGAAAATGCCAATTGCCATCACTGCCAGCTATTTTACTGCGGTGCGATTGCTGCAAGGTTACATCTGTTGAACGATGATCGGGCACCAGTGTTTGCCAGGGTAATAATGAAGTGATAACAGGCATTGAATCTAAGCCATCAATATACTGAATTAAACAATGCATGCCTGGTGTTGGCTCGGTAAATAATCCATGTTCATGGCTTTGGCCAGTGGCAATGGTGACTTGCTCAAACACTGGCACCGCTAGCGGCTGACCAGTGACAGCATTTAATAGCTGAATATCAACGGCCTTGTAAGCACGAAATGCGGTTGATACTTTGCCGCCATCAACTGGCATATCATAGATTTTCTCTATTCGGGCTAGCTGCGGTAAATGTTTTCGTTGTCCTAGTTCTGGGAAGTATCGCAAAATTAAGCGACGAATAGCGTTTTTGACCATCGGATCACCTGCTTTGTACCAACTAAGGTTGTTTCTGTAATGTATCGACCATTTAGTTTTAAACCTGGTCGCAACTTGGGAATAACAATCAACTCACCTTTAGTCGAGCTAGTTGATTTAATTGGGTGTTCTGAAAAATCGTTAATTATCGAGCGTGACCAACCAGAGTCTTGCCAGCTGCCGACATATACTTTGCCATCGGTGCGCTGTTGAAATATAAAATCAGGGATTTGATAAACCTTACCTAATTGACGCAGTGCTGATATGCCATCACCTTGATGGTAAAAACACGGCACGGCTTTGGTGGTGTAATCAGCATCAGGGCAAATTAATTCAATACCCAATTCTGATAGCTTGGCTAATACATCGCGCATCGTCGCAAATCTAATCGCCAGCGGTGCTGGTAATGTTAGTGCGCCAATTAATTCACGACAGGTAAGAAACCAACGACCAGCCGATTGATATTTAGATTCAATAACGCCCATAAAATATGGGGCTAACTTATTCACTTGATAGCCTAAATGTAATTCAACAATACCTTTGGGCTCAAAATCGCAAACCACCACAAAGGTTGCGCGGCCAGTGCTAAACAAATCGAGTTGCACACTGTCACTAACAATATTAGTCACTGGCTTGCCGCCAATATTTAGCAATTTAGTTAAGCGGGTACTTTCCATTAGGCACCCTCAACGTTTTCGAATTGTTGCTGCAGTGAGTTATGGCCATCGGTACTTTGGGTTTGAGCGTTTTCTTGCGCGGTACTATCTAACTGCTGTTGCTCACGTTCTGATTTGCTCAGCACTTCAAGTAACCTAAAGTTAACCACCCATGCTTTCATGCTGTCATCTTCAACAGCATTTAATTCACCATCAAATTTAACCTTGCGAACCTTAAACGATTCAGCCACATCACAATTAACCGTGCTAATCATTCGTGCGCCATTTTCATCAAGCTCTTTGGCTTTGGTGACTAACTTAGCTAGTTCTGATTTATCAACAAAAGGGATTTTAGTGACCACGGATAAAACAGCCGGCTTAACGCCATTATCTGATGACAAAGAGAAAGAGCCAAAGCCACTTAGATCATCACCAGCTAATTTAAAGCCACATTTAATTTTTGTTTCATAACCTGGTACTTGCCAGCCATCTAATGCAATCACAAAAACAGTTCCTTAATCGGCTTTATTTCATTT